>NZ_JARTJQ010000062.1:0-23059 GCF_036225245.1 Weizmannia sp. CD-2023 | reverse complement strand
ACTTATTATACGAGGGAGGATGAGCATGGATAAACAGGATCAGAAGCATTTTGTTCTTTCACAGGAAGACTGGTCGCTCCACCGCAAAGGGCATGATGACCAGGTCCGCCATCAGGAAAAGGTCCAGGAAGCCATCCGCAACAATCTGCCCGACTTAATTACGGAAGAAAGCATCATTATGTCAGACGGCCGGGATGTTGTCAAAATACCGATCCGGTCATTGGACGAATATAAAATTCGCTATAATTATGATAAAAATAAACATGTCGGCCAGGGCCAGGGCGATTCCAAAGTCGGTGATATCATTGCACGCGACGGTTCCCCCGAGCAGGGACCGGGCAAAGGCCAGGGAGCAGGCGACCAGCCGGGAGAAGACTATTATGAAGCGGAAGTATCTCTGATGGAAATCGAGGAAGCATTGTTCAGCCAATTGGAACTGCCAAATCTTCAAAGGAAAGAGCGAGATGAGAACACGGTAGAGGCGATTGAGTTTAACGATATCCGGAAAACGGGGCTAATGGGCAATATTGATAAAAAACGGACGATGATGTCGGCGTTTAAAAGGAATGCGATGAATGGCAAACCGGCCTTTCACCCGATCGTGCCGGAAGATCTCAAATTCCGCACATGGAATGAAGTGGAAAAACCGGAATCAAAAGCGGTTGTCCTTGCGATGATGGATACAAGTGGAAGTATGGGGATATGGGAAAAGTATATGGCGCGCAGCTTTTTCTTCTGGATGACGCGTTTTTTGCGGACGAAATACGAGACCGTGGAAATTGAATTTATCGCCCACCATACAGAGGCAAAAGTCGTATCAGAGGAAGATTTCTTTTCAAAAGGGGAGTCCGGCGGCACGATCTGTTCATCGGCTTACCGGAAAGCGCTCAGCCTGATCAATGAAAAATATGACCCGTACCGCTTTAATATTTATCCTTTCCATTTTTCGGACGGCGACAACCTGACATCAGACAATGCGCGCTGCGTGAAACTTGTCCAGGAAATTATGAAAGTCTCGAATATGTTCTACTACGGGGAAGTGAACCAGTACAACCGCCATAGCACCCTCATGTCGGCCTATAAAAATATTAAAGATGAGAAATTTAAATATTACGTGCTGAAACAAAAAGCAGATGTTTTCCATGCGATGAAAAGTTTCTTTTCAAAGGAAGCAGACAAAGCTTTGGCATAAGAAGAAAGGGGCTGCACAACGGCTGATGCGGGCCCCTTATTTTTGCGGGTGCCGATAACGGGTGATTCACCTGATTCTGTGTGTGCCGCGTGCTGTGATCTCATAAGTTTTCTACCCATATCTTATATTTAAGAATGCCATCTTCCAAAAATTCTTCTGTATGAACAAGGTATGTTACATCCGGTAATCCACATAAAGCGTAGGAAAGGACACTTGCAACTTTCAAATCAGGCGTAATGAATCCTCTTCCTTCCCCCATATCACTAACACTGGAGAATCCTACTTCCTCAGCTTCCCAAAATGTATCATAAATTCTGTCGTCTATTGTCCATTCCATAGGGATATCTCCTTTCCTTCATGCTATGGCCGTTAAAAATGCTCTTCTCTTAAAATGGAATAGATTTTGAGATCCCAATGTTTTCCTTTTCTATAAACGGCTTTGCGCAAAGTGCCTTCATAGGTCATGCCGGCTTTTTCCATGACGCGGGCCGACGCGATATTTTCTGCAAAACAGCGGGCCTGGATGCGGATCAAATACATGTGTTCAAACCCGAAAGCAATCAGCTTTTTAGCGGCTTCTGTCATGATGCCTTTTCCCCAGTGCTCAGGAGAAAGGGCATAGCCAATCTCGGCCGTCCTTTCTTCCGGCTTCCACCATACAAAATCGACCGTCCCGATCAGCTTTCGTGTCTCTTTGTCTTCAATTCCCCAGGGGGCAATCTTGTGTTCGCGGTACTGGCTGAGCACAAAATTTATAAAATTTTTCGAATCGCGGACAGACCGGTGTGCATCCCACGTCACGTATTTTGCTACTTCACTTCTTGACGCATAGGAAAATAAATCGAGCACGTCATCCCGCTTGAGCTTTCTTAAAACAAGCCGGTCCGTTTCAAGCAGTGGCAAGTTCCGGTATATGTCTTCGATTCTCACATCTATCCCCCGCAGTTCTGAATGGTTTATTAAAAATGTATCATAAAATGGAAATTTTTCAATTGTCTATGTAAATTTCTTTTGCATATAAAAAGAGCATGCTTAACGCTGCTCTTTTTTCAGCCCGTTTTACCAAAAAAGGTTTACAATATGATAAATCGCACCGGATAAAACGGCTGAAATCGGAAGGGTAATGACCCAAGTGATCACCATTCTTTTTGCAGTATCCCATTTGACCCCTTTAATTCGGTGGGCCGAACCAACCCCGAGAATGGAAGAAGAAATGACATGGGTGGTGCTGACCGGCAAGTGGATAAATGTTGCACCAAAAATAATGAAAGCTGAACTCAAGTCGGCTGCAACCCCGTTAATCGGCCGGATCTTCATAATATTGACGCCGACCGTTTTAATAATCCGCCAGCCGCCGATCGATGTCCCAAGCCCCATTGCCGCCGCACAACCGACCTGGACCCAGAATGGAATATGGTTCTCGGCAATATAATGGTTGGCAATCAAAGCCATTGTGATAATCCCCATCGATTTCTGGGCATCATTTGTCCCATGGGAGTAAGACTGGAGAGCGGCGGTGAAAATTTGGATCAGCCGGAAGTGTCGGTTCGTTTTCGCAAGCTTAAAATTCTGAAATGCAACTTTAAAAATGCTGTAAACCGTAAAACCGACCGTAAAAGCGAGGATCGGGGATAAAATTAAGGCTTCAATAATGCTGATAAAACCACGATATTCGATTACATGAAAACCTGACGAGGCAATCGCCGCGCCGGCAATGGATCCGATGATGGCATGGGAAGAACTGCTCGGAATGCCGAAATACCATGTAATCAAATTCCAAATAATCGCTGACATCAGTGAGGACAAAATGACCACCTGTCCGTTTGCAAGGGTGAACGGGTTTACAATACTTTCCGTAATGGTCTCGGCAACACCTGTAAAAGAAATGGCGCCGAGAAAATTCATAAGCGCGGCCATTACGATCGCATGCCGGGGTTTTAATGCTTTTGTCGAAACGGCCGTTGCAATCGCGTTAGCCGTGTCATGGAATCCATTGATGAAGTCGAATCCAAATCCAAAAATTACTATTAAGACAGTTAATACTAAAATGCTATCCATTCAGCAGACTCCTCACGCATTTTTCATGATAATCGTCTCTAAAATGTTGGCCACCGTCTGGCAGTAGTCGGCCACATCTTCCATCTTTTCATACAAATCCTTATATTTGATCAGGCGAATCGGGTCTTTTTCGTTTTGAAAGAGGTGAATTAATGATTTTCTTAAAATTTCGTCACAATGGAATTCAAATTCTTTAATTTTAATGGCATGCGGGCGGATCTTGTCGAGTTTTTTCGAAAAAAGGATGTCAATTGCTTTTTCAATTTCGTCGGTACAGCGGCGGATCATTTCAACAAATTCGACCATAAAATCGTCCGCCTGGTAAATATTGTACAGTTCAAATAATCCGGAAACTTCTTCAATGCCGTCCAGCACGTCATCGAGGCTGTTCGTTAGTGACAAAAGGTCTTCCCGTTCAATCGGGGTGATAAAGGCATCGTTCAGTTCCAGAATCATGTCATGGACGTAAGTATCCCCGGTCGTTTCGTATTCTTTCATTTTTTCAGTAAAAATTTTTAAATCGTCTTTATTATGGATTTTATAGTCGGCAAAGTAATTGGTGGCTTCCCGGAGGTTGGTCGAAATATGGCCAAACAGCACTGTAAACTTGTCTTTCTTGTTTTTAAATACCATGTAAGATCCTCCTCATATCCTTTTCATTATCAAACGTCTTTATTTTATCTGATTTCCTGCGAAGATAAAAGAAGAATGTCGAAAATAAAATTTTGTATACGGTTCCAATTTTCGACTTTCGTCAAAAAGCTAAAAACAGGTTGCTTTGTTGGAAGAAAGTCCGGCTATGAGGCTTGGGCTTTTGTCCCGCTTTTTCAGAAAAAATCCAATCTTTTTAGGGGGCAGGGCCATGGTCACATTTACCATACTTTTTTCCCGTTTTCCTATGCTATGCTGTACTTATATTGCGCCTATGATTTGGCTTACATATGGATTTTTCAAAAAGGGTGGGACTGCTGTGAAGATCGTTTATGCTGCTACGGAAGAACAGATGGATAAGATCGCGGAATTGGTCCGCCATATGTTTACAGAAGTATTTCCTGATTACTTTACGGATGAGGAGATCACCGCATTCCAGCGCGACAGGGTGCTTGCCCTGCCGGATGACCCAACAGAACAAATCGGCACTTTAAAAGCAGGGTATCAGATGATTGCCAGTCTGCAGACCATCATTTCCATTTTGGAAACGGAAGAGAATAAGCGGGACGAGCATTACGCCGGCCTGTTTGAATTTAATAAATTTACGCTTGAACAGTTTGGTTTGCATTTTCCTTTTTCGTTTTCCCATTTTCAGAAGAAGCATACGGATACGTTCAGTATGTTTAAAAAAGCAGCCAATCGCCTGCTTGTGTAAAAAATAATGCCCGGAAAAACCGGGCATTATTTTTTTGAGGGTTCCTTGCAAGCACGCAGCCTTATTTTTTTACATGTGCTTTAAACCATTGGCGGAACTCCTGTTTTGTATGCTCTCCGACAAGGCGTGCGGCTTCTTTGCCGTTTTTGTAATGGACGATCGTCGGTGTCGCTTTGATTTTGTAGTCATCCCAGCCGCTTTCGAATTCAGTCAGGTTAAATTCCTTCAAATCGATGCCCATATCTTTCGCGAGCGGTGATACAACAGGCGTCGTCCGTTTGCAATGCGGGCAGGTCGGCATGAAATAATAAACGGTGACATCTTTGCCGGATTTTAAATCACGGTTCAGTTCTTTTGGCAAAATAATATTCTGGTAAAGAGGGTCATCCAGCTGGTCACGCGTTTCCGCCGATAATTTGCTTACACTTTTTGCGGGTGCATACGGATTGTTTTTCGCCTGCTGGGATTGCTTATACTTTGTGATTCCGGCAATCCCGCCAAAAACAATGAGAACAATGGCCAAAAAAAGGATAATTTTTTTCATGATAATCCTCCAGTTGTGTTTACTTGGAAGTGCCAGCCTGCTTCCAAACGATGAGACTTGAAATAAAAATCAGGACAAATGCTGTGAGAGCCAAAAAGGGGATGGTGATAAAGCCGAACCAGTTGATGTATTCCGCCGTACAGGGGATGCGGCCGCATGCAGGAAGCCTGTCCGAAAAAAAAGCAAGTTTTTGCAGACAGTAATGGTAAAGTGACACACACATGCCGATTCCGGACAAAACAGCGGTATAAAGCGACATGCGGGTATCTTTCCTGGCAACGGCCATCCCGATCAGGACCGTCATTGGATACATGAGAATGCGCTGGTACCAGCACAGTTCGCACGGTTCATACCCCTTAATTTCCGAAAAATAAAGACTGCCGAGCGTAGCAACGACCGAAACCGCCCAGGCAAAAAACCAAATCTCTTCCCTCCGTCCTCTACTCAATCCCTTACCTCCTTCATCAATCCCTTCCTTGTAAATTATAGTATCCATCCCAAAAAATGAAAAGCGGAGGCGACTGTTCAGCCTGGCGACTGTTCCGGCCGGAATAGACATGCGCTTCATGATGGACGGGTTATTCCACTCGATGGGCTAGGAGCAACAGCCGGACAAAGAAAGGCGGAGGCGACTGTACAGCGGCGTACGGATTTTATCGTCTTCGGCCGAGCGAAAGGAAACACGATGAATCGTCGCCCGCCTATCGTAGGAGAGGGGACTGGAAATTCACAAGCCGACAGCCCCCGCACCTGGACAATGAGAAGCGGAGAGCGTTCGCCCGCGGGCAGTACAATCACTTGTCGAATAAGCCCGGCAAGTTTACAATAAAATATGTCTATCATTCTGACTTTTTGCATGATTATGCATTCAAGGGAGGGCCTCAAATGAAAATTGTTTGTTTCGGGGATAGTATTACAAGAGGTGTCACTTGTATAAAAGGAAGGCTCCGGATTTTAAAAGACAATTATCCCACAGTACTTCAGCAGTATTTTGGTGACAGCAGCACAGAGATTGTTAATAAAGGCGTGTTCAATGATAATTCCGACCTGCTTGTTCGGCGTCTCGACAAGGATGTGATCGGCGAGCATCCCCATGCCGTGCTGATCTGTATTGGCGGTAATGACTGCAATTTCAAATGGAACGAAGTAGCAGAGAAACCGGATGATACGCATGTCCCGGTTGTACCCCTTGAGCGATATGCGAACAATATCAGGCATCTAGTCAAAACCGTAAAAGAACAGGGCATTACGCCCATTTTGCTGACGCTCCCGCCGCTTGACCCGAAACGCTACTACCAGTCCATCAGTGCACGCTTTGGGAAAAGCATCGGCCACTGGATCGGATTGTCGGGCGGTATTGAACACTGGCACGGCCAATATAACAGGTGCCTGAAAAAACTCATCAACCAGTTGAACGTCCCGGCCATTGATGTCCGGACAGCGATCAAAAAAGCCGGTGACCTGAAGGACTTGATCAGTGATGATGGCATCCATTTAACAGCAGAAGGTTATAAAGTAATGGCGAAAACAATTTACACGGATTTAACTGCGCAATTTGCCGGGCAAAAAGCCGGGAGCGGAATTTAAGCAATACAAGCAGGCAAGAGGGGTTTCCGGCGGTTTGACCGAACGTCACAGATGCTGCCCGCCCCTTGCACAAAACAAACCAACCATATTTGTGATCAAAAAGGCCGGTGACCGGCCTTTTTGCAATGCTGTTAAAAATCTTCATGGTTTAAATAAATTTTTACCGTTTTGTAATATAAAGTTTGTATAATAGGAACCGCAGGGTTTCCTGCATGAATATTGATTCATTTTCCCGTACAGGGGGTATAGAAAACGGAAGACGTCGACATCGCAATACTTGCTGTACAACAGGAACGGGGGATGGCAGATGTCAGCAGGAAAAAGAAATTCGTATTTTGACAATGCAAAATTTATTCTGATTTATCTTGTCGTTCTCGGGCATCTGATCAGCCCGTTTAAAACCGAAGACAATTTCCTCTTTACGCTGTATACCGTCATTTTCCTGTTTCATATGCCAGCATTTATTCTTATTTCAGGCTATTTTTCAAAAGGATACCGAAAAAAAGGCCATATTTCAAAATCCTTTAAAAAGATTTTGGTCCCGTATTTCATTTTTCAATGTATTTATTCCGTTTATTATTACTATACAGGCGAAGAATCGCACCTGACAGTAAATTTTCTGAAACCGCACTGGACATTATGGTTTTTGCTGAGCTTGTTTTTTTGGAACCTTTTGCTCCATCTGTTTGCCCGCTTCCACTTTTTCGGTCTCGCGGCTGCGGCGGCGCTCGGCATAGGGATTGGCTACTGGGATGAGGCCGGAAGTTTTCTGAGCCTCTCCCGCACGTTCGTATTTTTTCCGTATTTTCTGCTCGGATTTTTGCTGGAAGGGAAGCATTTGCAAAAAATCCGCAATATACCTTACGCGCCGGCAGCCGGCATTTTGATTTTGTGTGCCGTCACGCTTGCAACCGGCCAGTTTTTCCCGAAAGATGCTGTGCCGTGGCTCCTTGGCGATACCTCTTACGCCGGCATGGGGATGGAATATTGGTTTAGCGGGCTAATCCGCCTGGCCCAATATGCTGTCACGCTGCTTGTCATTCTCGGGTTCTTCCTGTTAATCCCGAGCAAAGGGTACAAGTGGACAAAAATTGGCGAGCGTACGCTCTATGTGTATTTGCTGCACGGTTTTATCATTAAGACAATAGAAGCAGCCGCTTCCCCCAATGTGCTTGACTGGCTGGCGGGCAATTACCTGTTGCTGATTGTTTTTTCACTTGGCATCTGTTTATTTCTCGGCAGTTACTATATCCGGAAATTTACAAGGCCGATTATTGAATTCCGGTTGTAGAAAAAATAAAATAGCTAAAAAGCGGCGGAAAATCAAATGGTTTTTCGCCGCTTTTTGGTATGCTGCGTCCCAATCATGAAAGCTGTTTTTTTATTGAGCGGAGGGCTCGTGTTTTTTACATGTATTTCCGTTGCACGCTTCTTCCGTCATAAGAGAAGACAATCGGCTTTTCTTCCACAACCGTTTCGAGGTGGACATTTCTGCCCCATAACTGGTAAAGGTAGGGCAGCACTTTTTCCAGGTATTTTAAATCAAGTTCAATATCTTCATACCAGTGTTTAATATACAATTCCCCGTTTTTCCGGTAGTCTCCGTCCGTAACGGTCAAATATGGGAAACCGCCGTTTACCCGCATGCTGACAAGCTGGTCGCGTACATGTTCCCACTCTTTGTCCACCACTTTATAGTCCCGCCCCTGTTTTTGGAACAAATACATATCTTCCCTTGTGGCCAATTCTTTTGTCAAGTAATTGCGCAGAAATGAAATATCGCTTTCAATTTCGCGCACTTCGAATATTTTTTCACGCCCGGTCCCAGGCCGTATGCCCCGTTTTTTCATTTCTTCCGTCGGGTTGTTCCAGCGTTCTTCAATATCTTCAAAAATTTTGATTCCCAAATAATACGGATTGATGCTGGTTTTGGACGGCTGGACAACGCCCGCATTCAGTTTCGCATATTCAATTGCTTCATCTGTTGTCAAATCAAGTTCGCGCATGATCCGCTGATGCCAGAAAGAGGCCCACCCTTCATTCATGATTTTTGTCTCGAGCTGCGGCCAGAAATAGAGCATTTCTTCGCGGATCATGGTCATAATGTCACGCTGCCATTCCGTCAATTCCCGGCTGTATTGTTCAATAAAAAGGACAATATCTTTTTCCGGCTGTGGCGGGAAGTTTTTCGTTTTTTTCACTGCTTTTTGTTCCGGCTTTTTCTCATCAAGCGACCATAATTCATCATAAGGTCCCTCTTTGCGTTTCGGTTCCTCATCCCATTCTTCCGCGTCTTCCATGCTCCAGTTCAATTTCGGCCGCATGAGCGACGGGTCGATATGCTCTTCAATTGCCAGCACGGCATCAATAAATTGCTCCACTTCCTTTTTACCGTATTTCAGCTCATATGCCCGGATTCTTTCCGCCGTTGCAGACATGCTCTCCACCATATCACGCTTCGTGTTTTGAAAACGGACATTGTTTTTGAAAAAATCACAATGCGCCAAAACATGCGCCACAATCAGCTTGTTTTGAACAAGCGTGTTGGAATCCAGCAAAAAGGCGTAGCACGGATCGGAATTGATGACAAGCTCATAAATTTTACTCAGCCCGAGATCATACTGTAACTTCATTTTGAAAAACTGCTTACCGAAACTCCAGTGCGAAAACCTGGTCGGCATGCCGTAAGCGCCAAAAGTATAAATAATATCCGCCGGGCAGATTTCGTAGCGCATCGGGTAAAAGTCAAGCCCAAAACCGGACGCGATTTCCGTTATCTCATCAATCGCATATTGCAGGCTTTCATGATCACGCATGAAATGTTCCTCCCTTTAAAAGTCACCCTTTTTTCCAATGTATGAATGAAAGGGAAAAAACATGAGGACACAAAGAAGGATTTTCGCATGATCACGAGAAATGAAACAGCCCGTGCACGAGCAGACGACAAAGCACTGGAAATCACCCGTTATTTCCGGTAAAAAAGATCCGAATGATTCTGACCCGGCTGCATAAAAGCTTGCCACGGGCTGAAAACCAGCAAAATGCATTCCAAATGATAACAGCCTTTTGTTTTCCCTCCAGGCAAGTTTTTCAGCGCGCAAAATCAGGAAAAACACATACAATAATGTTGACTCCTTTTATTAGGATTTGCTTTTTTCAAGCAAATGCACAAGAAAGGGGGAGCCGGGATGAATCCCATTGATTATGACCGCGCTTTATATTACACACACCGCTCGCAATGGGATAATTTGCTGATTTTGATGGTGCGGACGAAAGATGATTTTCTTTCCAAAAAAATTGAGCATGTCTTACATGCTTATCATTTTTCGCATGACTATAACGTAATTGAAAGATGCCTGTTTGCGCTGCACCGCTATATTGACCATGCCAACGAAATGGCGGACCGGAGCGGGGCGGAACCGGGTTTTCTGTACCAAAGCGGAGGCCATGCCTGAAAAAGGCGCCTCCGCTTTTTTGCTTTGCACCTTGTTCCAGTCCTGCTTTATTCTGGGCGGATGCGGGGTGTTTGCAAATTCATTTCAGCCAGCCTTTTTTGAAAAACCAGTAAGTCATGCCGGCGCCGATCAGAAACATGACAATAAGGGTAGCGAAATAACCGTATTTCCATTCCAGTTCGGGCATATATTTGAAATTCATGCCGTACACCCCTGCAATAAAAGTTAAAGGCATAAAAATCGTAGTGAAAATGGTAAGAATCTTCATTACCCGGTTCGTTTGGTGTGAGTTTAAAGACAAATAACTGTCCCGGATATCGGTCGTAAACTCACGATTGGACTCCACCATCCCGGATAGTTTCAGCAAGTGGTCATGGATATCATGAAAATACGCGCGTTTTTCCTGAATGCCTGGAATCGTATGGGAATTCAGCATCCGGTACACAAGATCCGTCATCGGCATAATCGTATTCCTTAACACAAGCAAATCATGCCTCGTTGAATACAGGCTTGTAAGCAGCTCCTCCATCGATTCATTTTTTGAGTTATCTTCAATTTCATTCAGACGGTCTTCAATCTTATACAAATAAGGAAAATATTGATCGACAATCTTGTCCAGTACTTCATAAAGAATAATGGCCGGCCCCCATTTGCCCGGTTTATCCGTTTTTTTCAGCTTATCCCGCACTTCGCTGATTTCTTTTGACGGGAGATGGTGAAAGGTCACGGCAAAATGCTCCCCGAGAAACAGGTTCAATTCTTCTTTCTGCAGCCTGTTGGGATTCAGGCTTTGGAATACAAAAAAGACATGGTCTTCGTAATCATTCAGTTTCGGCCGTTGCAGCTTATGAATACAGTCTTCGATGGCCAGCGGATGGAAACCGAGCGGATGGCGCAGTTTTAATATTTCTTCTTGTGAAGGCTGGTCGAAATCAATCCAATACCATTTCCAGCTGGTCCCTTCCAATTCTTCAATGGAAGCGGGGGCTTTCAGTACATTTTCTTTTGTCATCGCCATAATATGTATCATAAAAAGGCACATCCTTTTCACATGAGGTTTGCCAATCGTCCGTTTAGCATTATTTTACTATGTCGCAGACGGCCTTGCATTAAATCAAAATGAAAGGCGATTCGCTCGTCTTTTTTTCGGGATAACGGGCGCGAAAAAAGAAGGGCATCCGCGATATCGAAAGCAGCAAGAACATAAACGTCACGGCCATTCACGCCGGGCCTGGCAGAAAAACCGGGCGCAAAGACAGGCGCCCGTGCTGTTGATACAAAAAATGCGAAAGGATGATGAAAAATGAAACCGGTGATCGGCATTACATGCAGTGCCAATCAGACTTCCCAGTATTTGGCTGATGACTACATCAAGGCTGTCCGCATGGCGGGCGGCGTCCCGGTATTGCTTCCGGCCGGCGGTGAAGCGGACATCCCTTTATTATTGTCCAAAACGGACGGAATTCTGCTTTCCGGGGGAGGTGATGTAGATCCATCCTGGTTCGGGGAAGAGCCGGTTCCGGGGCTCGGCGAAATTGAGCCCGGCCGCGATGCATTTGAGATTGCGCTATGCCGGTTTGCGATTCAGGCGGATGTGCCGATTCTCGCCATTTGCAGGGGCATCCAGATTCTCGCTGTTGCATCCGGCGGGGATATGTTCCAGGATATTTACAGCCAGGGAAAACCCCCGCTGTTGCAGCACAAACAGCGGGCCGCCCGTTCCCATCTTTCCCACACGGTCCATGTTTTGCCGGGAAGTTTACTGGAAAAATGGGCCGGAAGCGAAACGATGAAAGTAAACTCTTTTCATCACCAGGCAGTCCGGACCGTGAAAGCGCCGCTTATGGTTTCTGCTCGTGCGCCTGATGGAATCATTGAAGCGGTGGAAAATCGCAATGCCCGTTTTATGATTGGCGTTCAGTGGCATCCTGAAGCTTTGGCCGCCATAAAGGATCCTGTTTCCTTGAAAATATTTTCCGCCTTTATCGCTTCCTGTAAAACCGTTTAGTCCGTTTGCTGTTATGAAATGCTTGCCTCCTCGTATTTTTTAAACCGGAAAATTTGCAGGCGCTTGCTTAACTCCTGTCTTCTACCGGTGGAGAACAAGAAAAAATAAAAGCGCTTCCTGTATTCCGAAAATATTGCTATTGTGGAATTAAAATAAATATTGAACGCTATTGAATTTTTCGTCTATTTATTTAATAATAAAAATATACCACAACAGTATGCCCATTTTAAACGTGAGAAGGTGTCTGCGTATGGCAAAGTATGTACTCAAAAGGCTTGCCGCCATGGTTGTCACACTGTGGGTGATCACCACCCTGACTTTTATCATGATGCAGGCCATTCCGGGATCGCCTTTTAACCAAGAACGCAATACATCCGAAGCCGTGCAAAGAAATATGGAGGCGCAGTACCATCTGGATCAGCCGGTTTATATCCAGTATTTGTATTATGTGAAATCCATTCTTTTATTTGATTACGGCCCGTCCATCAAACAGCCGTCCCAGACGGTAAACGACATGCTGGGCAGGGGCTTTCCGGTTTCATTCGAACTTGGTATGACAGCACTTCTGGTTGCAGTTTTATCCGGCATCGTGCTTGGCGTTTTTGCTGCATTAAAACATAACGGCATCATCGACTATCTGGCGATGACCATCGCCGTGCTTGGCATCTCGATTCCGAACTTTATTCTGGCAACGATGTTAATCCAGGAGTTTGCGGTCAATCTGAAAATCCTGCCGGCTGCAACGTGGACATCCCCGGCGCATATGATCCTGCCAACTGCCGCCTTGGCAGTCAGCCCGATGGCCATCATCGCCCGCCTGACAAGGTCAAGCCTATTGGAAGTGCTGACGCAGGATTACATCAAAACCGCCCGTGCAAAAGGTCTTTCTCCTGTTAAAATTATCATCAAACATGCCCTCAGAAATGCGCTGATGCCGGTTATTACCATTTTAGGGACATTGACGGCGAGCATTTTGACGGGAAGCTTTGTCATTGAAAAAATATTCTCCATTCCGGGCATGGGAAAGTATTTTGTCGAAAGCATCAATAATCGGGATTATCCTGTCATCATGGGGACAACCGTATTTTACAGCATTTTTTTGATTATTATGCTGTTTCTCGTGGATATCGCGTACGGCATTCTCGATCCGCGGATCAAATTACATAAAAAAGAACAGTGAGCCCTGGTTTCGAAAAGAAGCAGCCCGGCTTTACATAAGTATCGGGCCTTGGCTTTTCGTAACACAAGGTGCAGGCGAGCAAAAACAACCATCGTCCCGATTCACAAAATCTGGTGCATAAAATAGAGCAATAAGGGGTGGACATCTTGCAAACAGCCAATCAGGATAGAGTGGATACCATTTCAGAGATTCCGGATGAATGGTTTGTCCCGAAAAAGAAAGAAGCCGGAATGCAGGAAGCCGTTGTCAGGCCGGGCATATCATACTGGCATGATGTATGGAACCGGCTTGCCAAAAATAAGCTCGCGATGCTCGGCCTTGTCGTGCTGATTCTTTTGATCATGATGGCCATCATCGGCCCGCTGATTGCACCTGAAAGCGTGACGAAACTGTCACTAACGAACCAGAATTTGCCGCCCTCCAAGGAGCATTGGTTCGGGACCGACCAGCTCGGGCGCGATATGTTTTCAAGAACATGGTATGGCGCGCGTATTTCGCTGTTTGTCGGGTTTATGGCGGCTATCATTGAATTTTTCATTGGGGTGATATACGGCGGTATTGCAGGTTACAAAGGCGGTCGCACCGACCAAGTGATGATGCGGATTATTGAAGTGCTGTACGGCCTTCCTTATTTGCTTGTTGTGATCTTGTTGATGGTTGTGATGGGGCCGGGGCTCGGCACAATTATTGTTGCGCTTACCGTAACAGGATGGGTCGGCATGGCCAGGATTGTCCGCGGCCAGGTATTACAGATAAAAAACTATGAATTTGTAATGGCCTCCAAAACGTTCGGCACCAAAACGTCACGGATCATCCGCAAACACCTGCTCCCCAATACAATGGGCCCAATTATTGTCCAAATGACGCTGACCGTGCCAAGTGCCATTTTCAGTGAAGCATTCCTCAGTTTTTTAGGATTGGGGGTTCAGGCGCCGCATGCGAGCTGGGGCGTGATGGCGGATGACGGGTTGTCGGCGATTTTAACGGGCGAGTGGTGGCGCTTATTTTTCCCGGCATTCTTTATTTCGCTGACGATGTTCGCATTTAATGTGCTTGGCGACGGGCTGCAGGATGCGCTCGATCCGAAGCTGAGGAGGTGACGGAAATGAACAAGATTCTGGAAGTGGAAGACCTGCACGTTTCGTTTTCGACATACGGCGGAACGGTGCAGGCTGTGCGCGGGGTGAACTTTTATTTAAACAAAGGCGAGACGCTTGCCATTGTCGGTGAATCCGGATGCGGCAAAAGCGTGACATCGCAAGCGATCCTCAAGCTTCTTCCCAATAATAATGTGAAACAATTAAGCGGCTCGATCCACTTTAAAGGAACGGATATTTTAAAATACAGCGAAAAGCAAATGCGGAAAATCCGTGGGGCGGAAATCTCCATGATCTTCCAGGATCCGATGACAGGTCTGAACCCAACTTTATCCATCGGGAACCAGTTGCTTGAAGCGGTTCAGGAGCATCAAAATCTATCCCGCGAGGCAGCGAAAAAAACGGTCATTGACATGTTGCACATGGTCGGCATTCCGAGCCCGCATGAACGGTTAAAACAATACCCGCACCAGTTCAGCGGCGGCATGCGCCAACGGATCATGATTGCGATGGCTTTGATTTGCAATCCGGAGATCATTATCGCGGACGAACCGACTACTGCTTTGGATGTCACCATTCAAGCGCAGATTTTTGAACTGTTTAAGAAAATCCAGCGGGAGACGGGCGTATCCATTATTTTGATCACGCACGACCTCGGTGTTGTGGCCCAGGTTGCCGACCGGATAGCGGTGATGTATGCCGGTAAGATTGTCGAAACCGGCACAAGAGAAGAAATCTTTTATCATCCGGAACACCCTTATACAAAAGGATTGCTAAACTCGGTCCCAAGGCTTGATATGGAAGAGGAAGAACTGATTCCGATTCCCGGTACGCCGCCGGATTTATTTGCGCCGCCTCCCGGTTGCCCGTTTACGGCGAGATGCCCAATGGCAATGGAAGTATGCAGCCGTGTGGAACCTTTTCGCACGAAAAAATCAGCTTCCCATCAGGTTTATTGTTGGCTGCAGGACGAACGGGCAAAATTTGCGTTTTCAACTACGGGTGTACGCCTGTAGATGAAATAGAAAACAGGCATTTACGGCGCCCGGATACTGCAAGGGGGACAAACGGGTCAGGGCTGCCCGCAATGCGGAAAAGAAAAGGGGGAAATGTATGAAGAAATTTTGGAGTATGATTGTCAGTTTGGCGCTTATTGCTTCGCTTGCTGCCTGTACGAGCCAGTCAAGCTCAAAAAACAGTCCGGGTGGAAGCAGCAAAGAAAAGGTATTAAATTTAAACAATGGGTCTGAGCCCACCTCATTTGACCCGCCAATCGGGTTCGATTCCGTTTCATGGAATGCACTGAACAATTTAATGGAAGGGCTTGTCCGCCTCGGCAAAGACAATAAGCCGCACCCTGCGATTGCAAAAAGCTGGGATGTCACAAATGGAGGCAAGACGTATACGTTCCACCTCCGGGACAATGCAAAATGGTCAAATGGGGATCCGGTGACAGCGGGTGATTTTGAATATGCGTGGAAAAGAATGCTCGACCCGAAAACTGCTTCGCCTGCCGCATTTTTAGGATACTTTATTGAAGGCGGGGAGGCGTATAACACCGGAAAAGGATCAAAAGACGGCGTCAAAGTGAAAGCGGCCGATGACAAAACACTGGAAGTCACGTTAACCGGGCCGCAATCTTATTTTCTGAACGTCATCGCAAACCCTGCTTTCTTCCCGATCAACGAGAAAGTGGCAGAAAAAAATCCGAAATGGTTTGCAGAAGCGAAAACGTATGTTTCGAACGGGCCGTTTAAGCTCACAGAATGGAAACACGATGATCATTTCATCATGGAAAAAAATGAAAACTATTGGGATGCCAAAAATGTAAAACTTGATAAAGTGAAATGGGCGGAGGTTGACGATCCGAACACTGAATACCAAATGTACCAAAACGGGGAACTGGATGTTTCAGATGTTCCAGCAGATATGGCAGCCCGGCTGTTTAAGGAAGGAAAAGTGAAAGTAGAGGACCAGGCCGGCACTTATTTTTACCGGTTTAATGTCAATAAAGAACCGTTCCAGAATAAAAATATCCGGAAAGCATTCGCGATGGCCATTGACCAGAAACAAATTGTCAAATATGTCACAAAAAATGATGAAAAGCCGGCTTACGGTTTTGTTTCTTACGGGTTTACCGAACCTGACGGCAACGACTTCCGGAAAAAAGGCGGCAATTTGTATACTTCAAATGCAAAAGAAGCGAAAACCCTCCTGAAAAAGGGAATGCAAGAAGAGGGGTATACGAAACTGCCTGAGGTCACCCTCACTTACAGCACGGACCCGGTTCATAAAAAAATTGCTGAAACAATCCAACAGATGCTAAAAGAAAATCTCGGCATCCAGGTAAAACTTGCCAATATGGAATGGAATGTCTTCCAGGCTGAGCAGAAAAAATTGAAATTCCAATTGTCCCGCAGTTCATTCCTTGCTGATTACGGGGATCCGATTAACTTCCTCGAAAGCTTCACAACCGGGCAAGCGATGAACAGGACTGGATGGGGCAATAAGAAATATGACCAGTTGATCCAGCAGGCAAAAAATGAAACCAATGAAACGAAACGTTACGAGCTGATGCACGAAGCGGAAAAAATTCTGTTTGACGACATGCCGATCTTCCCGCTCTATTTTTACAACCAGGTATTTTTGCAAAAAGATCATGTAACAGGCATTGTCCGCCACCCTGTCGGCTATCTTGAACTGAAATGGGCCAATGTAAAATAATGTTCTGTTTTTGGCAGGGGACGGTTTGCCCATGAGAGCCATATGGCAGGCATTATCCGCAGCCCGGCTGTCTGGACGAATGGAAAAGAATGGGCAGTATCAAGCGGGGGAGTTCCCGCTTGATACTGCCCAACATGGAAATCTGAGGGAAAGGGGGTTGAACATGGGAAAGCAAGTTTATTTGGTAGATACCCCTGTCGCCACCGTTTGGACTTCCGCACAATCACCGGGTGCCGGAGACGAAGAAGCCCTCCGGAACCCGGCGAATATGAAGCAGTGGCTCACCGGCCTCTCATTGGAACAGCGGCACGAACTTTGGCGGAAAAATAAAATCCAGACACAGGTGCTCTACGGCCGGAAAGTCATTGTCCACAAAACAGAGGGGAAGTGGGCGTATATTTCTGTTCCGGAACAGCGTTCCAGCAAACATCCGGACGGCTATCCCGGCTGGGTTCCCCGCTGCCAGCTGAAGCAGGGAGAAGGATGGCCGCAAGATGCTGCTGTTTGTGCCGTCAAAAAACCATTTGCAATGCTCTATGATGAAAATCAACTCCCTTTATTTGAAGTGAGCTTTCAAACACGTTTTTTTGTAGTGGATGAAACAAAGGACCAGTTCGTTGTAAAAACGGTGCACGGGAAACCGGCATCGCTCAAAAAACAAGATGTGCAGTTGAAAGGGAGCAGTCCCGGCAGCCAGAACAGGTATATGCTTGACGCCGGAAAAATGTTTCTCGGCCTGCCGTATTTATGGGGCGGCATGAGCGGATATGGCTATGACTGCTCAGGATTTTCCTATACGATGGTGCTTGCTGCGACAGGCAGGACCATTGCCCGTGACGCTCATGAACAGGCAAAAGGAGGAGCAGCCGTCCCGCTTGGAAGCATCGCACCCGGCGATCTTTTATTTTTTGCCCATGAGGAAGGAAGAGGCGCCATCCACCATGTCGGGATTTATGCGGGGGAGGGGAAGCTACTCCACTCGCCGAAAACAGGCCGGCCTGTTGAACTGCTGGATATGGAAGGAACGATTTACGAAAAAGAACTATGCTGTGCGCGGCGTTACTGGATGTAAAGCCGCGCAATGGGAAACCGCAACGCAACTGGTTGCGAATGAAGTGCAGCGCGGCGTTGGTGGCCGGAAGAATGCGGCAAACCTGCCGCAAAAGCAATACGGGTTACAGCAGCCGGGTGAAGGGAGTGCACCATGATGGAAAAACTGTTGGAAGTCAAGCATGTCAAAAAATATTTTGAGATTGGGAAGAAACAATTTTTAAAAGCGGTGGACGATCTTTCTTTTGATATTTATAAAGGGGAAACGTTCGGGCTTGTCGGGGAATCGGGATGCGGAAAATCGACGGCAGGGCGGCTGATGATGGGGATTTACACCCCAACTGAAGGGCAAATCCTTTACGGCGGCAAAGATATCCACGCACTGGATGAGCGGGAGCGTTTTCTGATGAAAAGAAATGTCCAAATGATTTTTCAGGATCCGTATGCTTCTCTGAATCCCCGTTCCACTGTCCGCGAGATCCTTGCTGAACCGCTTGAAGTCCATGGCATTTATAAAAGCAAACGTGAAGAGCTTGAAAGAATATATGAATTGCTCGAAGAAGTCGGGCTAAACAGAGAGCATGCAGGCCGGTACCCGCATGAATTCAGCGGGGGGCAGCGGCAGCGGATCGGGATTGCAAGGGCGCTCGCGCTTGACCCGGAGTTTGTGATTTGCGATGAGCCGATTTCCGCACTGGATGTTTCTGTCCAGGCCCAGGTTGTCAATGTATTGAAAAAACTGCAAAGGGAAAAAAACCTCACCTACTTGTTTATTGCCCATGATTTATCGATGGTAAAGCATATCAGCAACCGGATCGGCGTCATGTATCTCGGCCATCTAGTCGAATTGACGGAGAGCAAGAGCCTGTACCGCAAACCGCTGCATCCTTACACGGAAGCGTTGCTGTCGGCCATTCCGATTCCGGATCCGAAAATTGAAGATAAAAGGGAAAGAATTATTTTAAAAGGGGAAATCCCGAGCTCGGTTACGCCGCCGAGCGGGTGTGTATTCCGGACAAGATGCCCGAAAGCAATGGATATATGTGCAAGTGTAAAACCGGAATGGCTGGAGATTGAAGACCACCATTATGTCGCATGTCATCTTTACGATGGAAAGGGCAGTCCGGCAGCAACCGTTTCTTCCAGTGCAAATCAGGTAGGAAAAGTTTGATTGTTTGAAAAGACATGCAGCTGCGGCAAGCCGGTGGAACAGTGCGGGAGTGGTATGTAGAAACCGTACGAATGGTTTTCTTATAAGCGTTTGGGAAAAAGAAGCCGGGCCCAAGCCCAATAAGGCCGGGCCTCGGTTCTTAGAACAGGTATGCGGCACCTACAATAATCAGCAGAATAAACAGTACAACAATCAGCGCAAAGCTGTTGCCGTATCCGCCGCCATAGCCACCGCCATAGCCGCCGTATCCGCAGCCCCAAAAGCCCATATTTTTCACCTCCATCTTTCCGTCATGCAATGTTAATGTATGCAAGACGGAAGACAGAAGTTTGGACGTTTATCAAAGAATACAAAAAAGCATTCTGGAATTGCGACTTTCCTGTACGTCCGCCACGGTTTTCCACCAGAATGCGATCATGTTTGCCAATCTGTTATCGTTTATAGGGATACAATTTTTTGTCTATTGTCAAAATAGTTGTTTCCCTTCCATTTTTGCCATTAGCGGTGCCGATGGTTGGTTATTTCACGACAAGCACATCCACCTCCGCATTTTTTACAAGGCTTTTGCTCACACTTCCAATGAATAGACTTTTCACAGCATTTTTTCCGCTGCTTCCAGTAATGATGCAGTCTACATTCTCGTTGCGGGCGAAATCAATGATGCTGTCGGCCACCTTGCCTTCTAAAATATGGGTATCGGCTTTGACCCCTTTTGCATCTAATAATTCGCGGGCATGATTCATGACTTCCTCCGCATCGTTTAAGATGAATTGCTGTGTGGAAGGTTCATCAACCGGCGGTGGGTCAACCGGGTAAACCCGACCGTCCAGCCCCGGCACGGAAATGGTTGGCGGCACGCCGATGTTTTCATCCGGTACCGGTGCTGCCACTTCACTTTCCTGGTTCACGTGGACAACGGATAATTTTATATCTCTTAAGGCAAGGGCCAATGAACAGGCTCTGTCCAGCGCTTTCCGGCTCCCCTCTGAGTCATCGTATGCAATGGCAATATGCTTGTACATGTACCATCATCCTTTCATGTATGGCTTGAAACACCCTCTTTTCTTTACCCGGAACCAGAAGGAAAAAAACGGTTTCAGTGCATTTTTACGGTTTTAAAGCACTGTATTTTCTATAGTTGTCATTGATTTTTCCGGCCATTCATAATATCCTTTTGCTAAAGGGCAAATCAGCATGGTGTTTGAGATAGAAGGTTCACAGATTGGGGAAAGATGAGGACATCAACAGATATGAACAAATTCAAACCTTATATAGATAAAATCAAACCTTATTTCCGGGTGTTTTGGGACGGGTTCAAAAAAATTTGGAAAAGAGCCCATATGACTCAAATCATCATTCTGGCAGCTTCTCTTTCATTGCTTGGCTTTTTAGCTTTTTTTGCTTATTATGCAAAAAGCGCGAATGTCGGGCAGTTAAAAAAAGGGCTGGAACAGACGACCGTTATTTATGACAAAGACGGGGACACAGCAAGCAGAATTTCGGCAAACCGCTCGGAAGGCGTATCGATTAAAAAAATGCCGGGAGACCTGCAAAATGCGGTGGTAGCCATCGAAGACCACCGTTTCTACAAACACCATGGGTTTGATATCATCGGTACCTTGAGCGCGCTTTTAAAAGATATCCGGATCGGAGGGGCGGCTGCCGGGGGAAGCACCATTACCCAGCAGTTAACGAAAAATGCGCTGCTTTCCCCGGAACGGACATTAAAAAGGAAAATTCAGGAGCTTTTTTTGGCGATTGAAATTGAGAAGCATTACACAAAAAAAGAAATTTTGGAGATGTATTTAAACCAGGTCTATTTCGGGGAAGGCGCCTGGGGTGTTGAAAAAGCGGCCAATAAATATTTTGGAAAAGACGTGGAAGATCTGGACTTATCCGAATCGGCAACTTTGGCGGGCCTTGTTAATTCACCGAATGCACTCGACCCGTACCGTCATTATAAACGCGCCATTCACCGCCGTAATGTCGTGCTTTTCGCCATGAAAGAGTACGGGATGATCACGCAATCCGAGTATAAACAGGCAAAAAGCGAAAAGCTTGTGCTAAAAGATAAAAAAACAGATGCACTGACAGGCAAATACCCGTATTACGTCGATGCGGTGCTGGACGAGGCAATCGATCAGTATGGACTGACACAGGAAGAGATCTTAACAAGAGGGTATAAAATTTATACCGCCATGGATCAAAATATTCAAAAAGCATTGGAAAATGTTTACCAGAAATCATCACTCTTTCCTTCCGGCACATCCGGTCAGATCATCCAAAGCGGCGCAATACTTGTAGATCCGTCAACCGGCGGCGTCCGCGGGCTTGTCGGAGGAAGGGGAGAAAAAGTATTCCGCGGCTTCAACAGGGCAACGCAGCTGAAACGGCAACCCGGATCGATCATGAAGCCGATTACCGTTTATACGCCGGCGCTTGAAGAAGGGTACAGCCCCGACTCGATGCTAGAAGATAAAGAAATGACGTTTAAAGACGGTTATGCGCCGAAAAACTATAACAACCAATATCTCGGTAAAGTGCCGATGTACATGGCGGTCGAAAAATCGCTTAATCTTCCTGCTGTCTGGCTGTTGAATAAAATCGGGGTGGAAAAAGGGTACGAGTCGGCGAAAAAATTCGGCATCCCGGTCACAAAGAAGGATAAGCAGCTCGGCATTGCGCTCGGGAATATTCAAAACGGCGTTTCCCCCGAAGACATTGCAGAGGCCTACACCACGTTTCCAAACAACGGAAAACGTTCCGAAGCGCACATCATTACAAAAATCGTGAGCCCGACCGGAAAAGTTTTGGCAGAGCATAAAGACAAGCAGGAAAGGGTCATATCGAAAAAAGTTTCCCAGGAAATGACATCTATGCTGCTGAACGTTGTGGAATCCGGAACCGGCAAAGGGGTAGCGGTCCCCGGCTATAAAATTGCCGGAAAAACAGGCTCCACCCAATTGCCGTTCAGCGGGGTCGACGGTACAATGGATCAATGGTTTGCGGGCTATACGCCAAATCTTGTCGGGGTGGTCTGGATGGGATATGACCAGACAGACCGGAACCATTATTTATACGGTCTGAGTGAACAGGGCATTGTGCCGGTTTTCAATGGTGTGATGAATGCCACACTGAAATATACAAAACCGGGTGACTTCGGGGTGGAATCCATCAATGACCAGAAGGAAAACGGTAACCCGTTAAAAGAAAAACTGCAAAACATCGATGAAGCGATAAAAGAACAAGCCGATAAATTGCAGAAAAAAATTGAGGATAACCAAGGATTTTGGAAAGGTGCGACAGATAAGATTAAAAAGCAGCTGAAAGGGATTCTTGGTCAATAAACAGTACACACTTATAAAGCTGAAATGTCTTCCATCAAGGTGAGACATTTCGGCTTTAATGATTGATTGCTTTTAAAAAGGATTGCGGGGACTGCATGTTTTTCCCCTGTTTGCCGTTAAACTCGGCAGCTTGCGAGAGTGAAAAGTACTTGAAAAACGGACTTTTGTCCTATAAAATAAAACTGAAAAATAAGAAAAGGAGTGCTGCCATTGGAATTGGTAATGGAAAAACATGCCGGTTATCACGTGCATGATCGTTTGTTTAAGGAGCTGATCCAAA
>NZ_JARTJQ010000061.1:0-40741 GCF_036225245.1 Weizmannia sp. CD-2023 | reverse complement strand
TTAACCAAATAGAAAAGCGGAGGTGCCTTGTTTAGCCCCGACAAGCGAATGTTCTGACCGGCATGGAGCCGTCTTTTGGCTCCGTGACGGGCAGGTTATTCGACCTCGAGGGGCTAGGCACCGGAGCTGGACAATAGAAAAGCGGAAGCGCCTCGGTCATCGGCGTACGGATTTCGGAGCTTTCGACTGAGATAAAGGAAACACGGCGAGCCCCTAAAGGCGAGCCGATGTTGACTTATCGTAGGGAGAAAGCGTAGAAATACGCTAGCCGATAGGCGCTGGAGCTAGACAATTCTCAAAGTTAGAAACGCATTCTCCGTTTACAGTTTTTTCTCCCATCCGGTTTTCAGGGAATCACATAATTCCTGTTGATAAGCAATGGAAACTTTGCTATAATGATTTTTGTCATTGAGGTCCGGTGGCGATGGCGGAAAGGTCACACCCGTTCCCATCCCGAACACGGAAGTTAAGCTTTCCAGCGCCGATGGTAGTTGGGGGTTTCCCCCTGCGAGAGTAGGACGCTGCCGGGCCCGATATTCCGCAGTAGCTCAGTGGTAGAGCAATCGGCTGTTAACCGATCGGTCGTAGGTTCGAATCCTACCTGCGGAGTTATATGCTTCCATAGCTCAGCAGGTAGAGCACTTCCATGGTAAGGAAGAGGTCATCGGTTCGAGCCCGATTGGAAGCTTATAGTTTTTTGGCCCGTTGGTCAAGCGGTTAAGACACCGCCCTTTCACGGCGGTAACACGGGTTCGAATCCCGTACGGGTCACCATTTACATATTTGGAGGATTAGCTCAGCTGGGAGAGCGTCTGCCTTACAAGCAGAGGGTCGGCGGTTCGAGCCCGTCATCCTCCATTTTTATGCCGGCCTAGCTCAATTGGTAGAGCAACTGACTTGTAATCAGTAGGTTGGGGGTTCAAGTCCTCTGGCCGGCACCATTTACGGAGGGGTAGCGAAGTGGCTAAACGCGGCGGACTGTAAATCCGCTCCCTCAGGGTTCGGCGGTTCGAATCCGTCCCCCTCCACCATCCATTTTTTTGGACATGCACTTTGGTGCATTTTTTTGGTGAGAGGGTTCATACTATAGATAATTGGGCCATAGCCAAGCGGTAAGGCAACGGACTTTGACTCCGTCATGCGTTGGTTCGAATCCAGCTGGCCCAGCCTTTTGCTATTGAATTGGCGTAGCCATTTGATATATAGATTTTTACGAGCCATTAGCTCAGTTGGTAGAGCATCTGACTTTTAATCAGAGGGTCGCAGGTTCGAATCCTGCATGGCTCACTCTTTTCTTTTTTTAAAGTGTGTGGTATTCTATAAATATGCGGAAGTAGTTTAGTGGTAGAACAACACCTTCCCAAGGTGTGGGTCGCGGGTTCGAGTCCCGTCTTCCGCTTCAAAGAGAAACGCTCAAAACCCTTTTTTATAAGAGGATTTTGAGCGTTTTTTATTTATCTGTAAATTGTTTTAACATCATGTACACTTCATTGTCTGTTAATGGGTGGTTGATGTTTAATCTAGTGGTGCAATTACCTTAGAAGCCCCCACCTGCAAAGCTAAAAAATCAGTGAACAAGAATGTTTGACTGCCGTCTGAAGGAGGATATTTTAGCTAATTCCCATTTCTTCTGTATAATTATACAGAATTTTGTACAGTTGAGCCAATTGGAAAACAATTTTACAATGATATATAGAGAGAAGGGAAGGGGGCAGTCTGATGGAGAAACATATTACAATAATGGGTGTTCCAATGGATCTTGGGCAGCGATATAAAGGGGTGGATCTGGGCCCGCAGGCGATCCGGTATGCAGGTGTGAAAGAAGGGCTAGAGAAACTCGGCTGCGCGGTTACCGATTTGGGCAATATTGAAATTGGCAGGGCGGAGCAGCTCCCTGATGACGAAGCCAATGCGAGAAATTTGAAATCGATTTCAAAAGCAAGCCAGTCCATTGCAGAGCATACAGATGAAATTGTAAAAAGCAACCGGTTTCCGCTTATTTTTGGTGGCGACCACAGTATTGCCATTGGCACAATTGCCGGCATCAGCAAGCATTACAGAAATCTCGGCGTCATTTGGTTTGACGCGCATGCGGATATGAACATTCCTGAGACAAGCCCTTCCGGAAATGTCCACGGCATGCCGCTTGCCGCCAGCCTCGGGCACGGGCATGCTTCTTTAACGGGCGTTTACGGCTATATTCCAAAACTGAAAGCGGAGCATGTTGTCCTGATCGGGCAGCGGGATTTGGACGAAGGGGAAAAGGATTTCATCCGTAATCTGGGCATAAAAATCTACACGATGGCTGAAATTGACCGGTTCGGGATGGAGAGTGTCATGACAGAAAGTATTAACTATTTAAAAGAAAGAACGGATGGCATTCATTTGTCGTTCGATTTAGATGCGCTCGATCCGCAAGAAGCCCCGGGTGTGGGAACGCCTGTATACGGCGGGATTCATTTCCGCGAAAGCAGGCTCGCCATGGAGATGCTGCACGATGCAGATGCCGTTGTTTCAGCCGAGGTTGTTGAAGTAAACCCGATCCTTGACAGCCGCAATCAAACGGCAGAAAAAGCTGTCCGCCTGATTGAAACATTGTTTGGAAAAAAACTTCTTTAAAAATAGCCCCTGCCGGCCGGTATCCGGCACTGCAAATAAAAAAACGGCAAATGATGTTTTGCCGTTTTTTTTATTTAAATCTATTCCATGGGTGTTCTGTTCACTTATCCCTGAAGTTTACTGCTTTTCAATTTGTTAAATTGATTGATGAGCTGGTCCAGATGCCTGCTTGCCTGTAAGACCTGGTCATCCCAGTATGCAGTGGTCGAAGCGAGCTGAATCATTTCACGTCTTTTTTCCTCAATTTCCAACATTAAGGCTCGGCTTTTCTGGTTCATCCCTGACTCCCCGTTCATATTCAAATTTGTAATATTTTATATCCATTTTACTAAAGATTTAAACATTTTTTCCATAACTTTGCTACAATAGACTTGAACATTTTTTTACTTTTTTTTGAAACCTTTTCAGGAGAAAACCGTAAAAATAACGTACCGCACAGGGCGGAGGGGGAAAATGGAAGCAACTGTAAACCGAAAAATTAAGCAGGTCATGAAGGGTGACCAAAATGCTTTTAATGATATCGTTGAATTATATAAAGATAAAGTATTCCAAATCTGTTTCCGCATGATCGGGAGCCGCACCGAAGCGGAGGATCTGGCGCAGGAAACATTTATCCGCGCCTATATCCATATTAAAAGTTTTAAGCAGGAACGGAAATTTTCATCGTGGTTGTACCGGATTGCTACTAATTTGTGTATTGACCGGATCCGCAAGAAGAAACCTGATTTTTATCTGGATGCGGAAATTTCCGGGACGGAAGGGCTGACCCTTTATTCAACCGTACCGGCGGAGGAAAAGCTGCCGGATATGCAGGTGGAGACACTTGAGATGCAGGAAATGATCCAGCGAGAAATTTTAAAATTGCCGGAAAAATACCGAATTATTATCGTTTTAAAGTATATTGAAGAATTATCTTTAAATGAAATCAGCGAAATGCTGGACATTCCGCTGGGAACGGTAAAAACAAGAATCCACCGCGGGCGTGAAGCGCTGCGAAAGCAATTGGGCAGGCTGTGAGGAGGGAAAAATATGGAGGCATGTTCTGAGAGAATTGTACTGTATATGCATGAATACTTAGATGAAGACATTCCGGAAGACCATAAAAAAATGCTCGAGTACCATTTGGAAACATGCCGCGCGTGCCGACAGCATTTTTATGAGCTGCAAAAAAGCATCTTTTACGTGCAAAGCCTTCCGAATGTCCAGGCGCCTCCCGGTTTTACAGGCCGCGTTATGAAAAATCTTCCAAGGGAGAAAAAGCGGGTCGGGGCGGGCCGCTGGTTGAAAATGCATCCGTTTCTCGCCTCCGCCGGCTTGTTCTTCATTTTAATGGCAGGCGCGATGTTTTCCGAGTGGCATAACCCGGACGAGTTTTCCGTAACGAAAAACAAAGACATCATTGTCCAGGGGCATACCGCAATTGTGCCGAAGGGAAAAGTGATTAAAGAGGACATTACGGTAACAAACGGCGATCTCCGGATTGAAGGGAAAGTGGAAGGGAATGTGACGGTGGTCCGGGGAAATGAATATATGGCCTCCGCGGGGGACGTTACCGGAAATGTGGAAGAAATTAATGAAGTTTTTGAATGGATTTGGTATAAAATAAAAGATACAGGACAGGATGCATGGAAGCATTTGAAATGAATATAAATATATTGGAGCGGGGCCGGATCCGGTTCCCGTTTCTTTTTCCAGATATACAAAAGCTGCTATTTCGCCGTGGGAAATGATATAATAGAACAGTTGAAGACAGAGGATATGAAGATTGATGAATTAATGGAGGCAGGGTCATGCATATTGCTGATTTCCCCATCTGGAGCTATCTCTCCAAAATTGTGGATATATTGGTCGTCTGGTATGTCATCTATAAATTATTAATGGTGATCCGCGGAACAAAAGCGGTCCAGCTTTTGAAAGGCATTTTTGTGATCATCATCGTCAGGAGTCTCAGCAGCTTGCTCGGGTTGCAGGCGCTGGCATGGATGATGGATCAGGCACTTACATACGGATTTCTGGTCGTGATTATTATCTTCCAGCCGGAGTTGCGGCGGGCCCTTGAGCAACTCGGCAGGGGAAAATTCTTTTCAAGAACGAACGGCCAGGAAGAAGATGAGCAGGCCCACCTCGTTGAAGCGATCGTCAAGGCGACCAGCTATATGGCGAAACGCAGAATCGGCGCCCTGATCTCGATTGAGCGCGGAACAGGATTAGGCGATTATATCGAAACCGGTATTCCGCTTGATTCTGTTGTGTCGGCTGAACTTTTGATTAATATCTTTATTCCGAACACCCCGCTTCATGATGGCGCCGTGATTATCCAGAAGCGGAAAGTGGCGGCAGCAGCCTGCTATTTGCCACTTTCCGAGAGCCCGTTTATTTCGAAGGAACTGGGGACAAGGCACAGGGCCGCGGTCGGGATCAGTGAGGTAACAGACTGTTTGACGGTGGTTGTATCCGAAGAGACGGGCGGGATAACGGTCACGAAGAATGGCGAGCTTCACAGGGATTTAAGCCTGGAGCAATTGCAGGAAATGCTGGAAGCCGAACTGAACTATACCCAGAAAACAAAGGAGCCTTCCTTGTCGAAATGGAACTGGAGGGTGAGAAAACATGGATAAACTGATGGACAATCGTTGGTTTATGAGGGTGCTGGCGCTTGTTTTAGCCATCCTGCTTTATATTTCAGTTGCGGTGGAAAACGGCGAAGGCAATAAAATTATCGGTTCCGCCACAAAAAACAGCAGTGGCGTAATTGAAAATATGCCGGTCCAGCTGATTTATGATAATAAAAACCTTGTTGTATCAGGCGCACCGAAAACGGTGGACGTGACTGTAACCGGCCCGAAAGTCATCGTCCAGCAGGTGAAAGCCGCTAGGGATTTCACCGTTTACATGGATTTAAGCAATGCACAAATCGGCAAGCAAAAAGCCAAATTGAAAGTAAAAGATCTTTCCGATAAACTGAAATACAAACTCAACCGTACGTATGCTACCGTATCGGTACAAGAAAAAGTATCCAAAATTTTCAACGTTGAGGCAGAATACGACAAAGATATGCTGGCAACCGGGTATGAAGCATCTGTGCCTGCTGTGGAGCCGGGTACTGTGAAAATTACCGGGGCGAAAAACGTCATTGACAGGATCAGTTATGTAAAAGCGACAGTGGAAATCAGCAAGCCGATTACGGAAAGTTTTACGAGGGCCGCGACAGTGAATGTCCTCGACCGGAATTTAAATAAACTGGATGTCTCGGTCAACCCGGATAAAGTGAATGTCTCGGTGAATGTGACCAATCCGAGCAAAACCGTCCCGATTTCCATTAACCCGGTTGGCAGTAACCGCGACAATTTGACAATAACAAGTATCACGACAAATCCGAAGAAGGTGACCATCTACGGCACCAGTGCCCGCCTTGCCGGGATTGAGACGCTGCCGGTTAACATCGACATCAGCAAAATTACGAAAGATACGACCATTGATGTTCCAATTACTCTTCCGGACGGTATCAATAAGGTGGATCCGGAAATGGTCACAGCGACCATCAAAGTGGAAGAAAAAAAGAATGAGGATGAGAAAACGCTGAGCAATATTCCGATTAAGGAAAAAGGACTGGCTGCCGGCTATCAAATGGATTTCCTTTCTCCAAAGAGCGGAACGATTGATATTATTGCAGACGGGAAAAAGAGCGATTTGGACAAGATTTCCGCCTCTGATTTTAACGTTTCGATCAATCTGTCCGGTCTGAAGGAGGGGGACCATGACGTTAGCTATATTGTATCGGGCCCGAAAAATGTAACGTGGAGGCTTTCCGGTGAAAAGGCGAAAATACGCATAAGTGACGCAGCACAAAAGACAGAATAACAGAACTGATATGCGGAAAAGAAGGAGCGAAACCTGATGACGAAATTTTTTGGTACAGACGGAGTAAGAGGCATAGCAAATTCTGAACTCACACCTGAACTTGCTTTTAAACTGGGACGTTTCGGCGGATATGTTTTGACCAAGCATGCGAATGAGCGGCCGAAAGTTCTGATTGGCCGCGATACGCGCATTTCCGGGCAGATGCTTGAGGGGGCGCTTGTTGCCGGGCTTCTGTCTATCGGGGCGGAAGCAATGCGGCTTGGCGTGATTACCACGCCGGGTGTTGCTTATTTGACAAAAGCATTGGGGGCGCAGGCCGGCGTCATGATTTCGGCATCGCATAACCCGGTGGAAGATAACGGCATTAAGTTTTTCGGCCCCGATGGTTTTAAACTGTCGGATGATGAGGAAGCGGAAATCGAAGAACTGCTCAATCAAGACACGGATGACCTGCCGCGGCCGGTCGGGAAAGATCTCGGCATTGTCAGCGACTACTTTGAAGGCAGCCAAAAATACCTGCAGTTCTTAAAACAGACAGTGGATGAAGAATTTACCGGTATTCATGTGGCGCTTGACTGTGCCAACGGTTCGACTTCTTCGCTGGCGACATATCTTTATGCTGATCTTGATGCAGATGTCTCGACAATGGGAGCATCCCCGAACGGTCTGAACATTAATGACGGGGTCGGGTCCACGCATCCGGAAGCGCTTGCTGCTTTCGTCCAGGAAAAAGGCGCGAATGTCGGGCTTGCATTTGACGGCGACGGCGACCGGTTGATCGCTGTTGATGAAAAAGGCCAGATCATAGACGGGGACCAGATTATGTATATTTGTGCCAAATACTTAAAACAAGAAGGGCTTTTAAAGAAAAATACCGTCGTTTCTACTGTAATGAGCAATCTCGGCTTCCATAAGGGCCTTGAAGCGCTCGGCATCAACAGTGTTCAAACGGCTGTCGGTGACCGGTACGTTGTCGAAGAAATGAAAGCAAACGGCTTTAATTTGGGCGGTGAGCAGTCGGGCCATATTATTTTCCTTGACCATAACACGACCGGGGACGGCCTTTTAACCGGACTGCAGCTGATCAACATTATGAAAATCGCGAACAAGCCGCTTTCCGAACTGGCTGCGGAAATGAAAAAGTACCCGCAGAAACTCGTGAATGTAAAGGTAACCGATAAATACCATGTTTTAGAAAACGAAAAAATAAAATCGGTGATTGATGAGGTGGAAAGGGAAATGGCCGGAAACGGGCGTGTTCTTGTCCGCCCTTCCGGAACAGAGCCGCTTGTGCGTGTCATGGTGGAAGCACAGACGGCGGAAGACTGCAGCCGGTTTGTTTCCCGGATTGCCGGGGCAGTGGAAGCGGAAATGGGTTTAAGAGAATAATTTTAAAAAATCCATCCCGGCTTTTCAATTGGTGCTGAAAAGAATTATTTTTTCCTGTGCATAAGGGGGCACGCAACAACCCTCTTATGCATATTTTATGTTGAGAATGGTAAAATATGTTGACGAAGTATCACGCATACGCTATGATAATGATGTTGTTTTCTCTTCACTTTACAGAAAAGGAGGATCGTTTGCGATTTTTTTCTAAAAGCGCCAGAACTGGGCCTGGGACGGATAGGTCCAGTTGACGAGGAGGAGGAGTATCGAGCTTTCGGCGGATGCCTCCCGGCTGCCACACACAGCCGTATGTTTTTCCACAAATCGGCGGGGCGACCCGGCGGACAAAGGGAAAAGCATGTGGGAAGAGAAAACGGATCAGAAGTTTTACAAAAATTTCAAGAGATAAGGGGGCAGGACTGCTCCCGGTAGTTCTTGCCCCCTTGTGATCCGAGGAGGAAGAACAAATGTGTGGTATTGTTGGTTATATCGGTACTGAAGATGCGAAGGAAATTTTGTTAAAAGGCTTGGAGAAGCTGGAATATAGAGGCTACGATTCTGCAGGGATCGCTCTCCGGAATGAAGCCGGCGTGCATGTGTTTAAAGAAAAGGGACGGATTGAAGATTTGCGCCGGATCGTGGATATGCGAATTGCGGCAACGATCGGCATCGGCCATACACGCTGGGCAACCCACGGGGTTCCGAGCAGAGAAAATGCCCACCCGCACCAAAGTGCATCCGGCCGTTTTACGCTTGTGCATAACGGCGTGATCGAAAACTACACGCTTTTGCAAAAAGAGTATCTCACGGATGTTCCTTTAAAAAGTGATACCGATACGGAAATTATCGTGCAACTGGTGGAAAAATTTGCTTCAGAAGGCCTTGAAACGGCGGAAGCGTTCCGGAAAACGCTGACGCTTTTAAAGGGTTCTTATGCGCTTGCCCTCTTGGACGAAAAAGACGGCAATACGATTTATGCGGCAAAAAATAAAAGCCCGCTTTTGGTAGGCGTCGGCAACGGCTTTAATGTGGTAGCGAGCGATGCGATGGCGATGCTGCAAGTGACAGACCAGTTTATCGAACTGGCAGATGGTGAAATGGTCATCCTTACCCGCGGGCAAGTCACCATCCAGAATCTTGCCGGTGAAACGATCACCCGCCAACCGTATAAAGCAGAAATCGATGCAAGCGATATAGAGAAGGGTACGTACCCGCATTATATGCTGAAAGAAATCGATGAGCAGCCGCTCGTGATGCGGAAAATTATCCAGGCTTACCAGGATATCAACGGCAAATTGTCTGTTGACAGCCAAATTATCGATGCCGTAACCGAAGCTGACCGGCTTTATATTATCGCATGCGGCACGAGCTACCATGCCGGCCTTGTTGGCAAGCAGCTCATTGAGAAGCTGGCGAAAATTCCAGTTGAAGTCCATGTATCCAGTGAATTTGTTTACAATATGCCGCTTTTGTCAGAAAAACCGCTGTTCATTTTTATTTCGCAAAGCGGGGAGACAGCCGACAGCCGTGCCGTGCTTGTAAAAGTGAAAGAATTGGGTTACAAGACGCTGACGATGACCAATGTGCCGGGCTCGACTTTGTCCCGTGAAGCGGATTATACCCTATTGCTTCATGCAGGACCGGAAATTGCGGTTGCTTCGACAAAGGCATATACGGCGCAAATTGCCGTCCTTGCGATCCTTGCTGATGTAGCGGCAAAATCGCGTGGTTTCAGCGAAGACTTCGACCTGGTACATGAACTCGGACTTGTGGCAAATGCGATGGAAGTGCTGTGTGGTTCAAAAGAAGAAATTGAACAAATGGCATATGACTACTTGACGGTCACCCGCAATTGTTTCTTCATCGGCCGTTCGATGGACTACTTTGTCTGCCTTGAAGGCGCACTGAAGCTGAAGGAAATCTCTTATATTCAAGCGGAAGGTTTTGCAGGGGGCGAACTCAAACACGGCACAATTGCCCTGATTGAGGACGGTACACCGGTTGTCGCGCTTGCTACGCAAAAAGACGTCAACTGGAGCATCCGCGGCAATGTCAAGGAAGTTGTCACCCGCGGGGCCAACCCTTGCGTGATCTCGATGAAAGGCCTGAATGAGGAAGGCGACCGTTTCGTCATTCCTCATGTACACGAATTATTGACACCTCTTATCTCAGTTGTACCATTGCAGTTGCTTGCGTATTACGCAGCACTGCACCGCGGCTGCGACGTCGACAAGCCGAGAAATTTGGCCAAATCGGTCACAGTCGAATAAACAAAAAAGCCCGGGGAAGCCAGAATGACTGGTTTTCCTGGGCTTTTTGTTTAATCAAATGATTGATTGAAGGGATGATACAAGGTAAAACAAGGCGATTTTATTGGCCCGGCTTCTTTGGATGAGGCCTTGTATCTCCCTGTTAAAAAGTCCGTCCCCTGCAAAAAAGTTGGGACCCGCTGTTAAATAGTTGGTACCTGACCGGCAGGAGACCAGGCCAATTCAGCAGGCAAATATGGTTGTTTTCCGGGTCATTTTCAACCCTAATTCAATAGAAAGACAAACTCGGGCTCGATCCAAAACGGGTCCAGTTTTTCTTTTGTACAGCGGCCCCAATCCTTTGTCCCGCATGGGCTCCGCCGTTCTCTAATCCTATAGCGTTAGAAGCTCCACTGTATGGAATTGGGCGATTCTCAGTCCTTTTTCATGTGGTTCCCAGCCAGCTCAGTTCCGTCATTTCTCCAATATTTTTTCTCTAATCAGGGAAGAACTTTTTGACATTTCCAGACTATGCTGAACAACCCAGCAACCTAATTTCTGGTAAAAATCAGGCGTTTTGGGAACCAACTTTTTAACATTGCCAGCGGTCATCAAAATGCGGTTGGAGCCTTGGGGGAGTAAGAGGAAAGGGGGATTTTGGCGGGGAAGGACTTTTTTACAGGGGAATAAATAGTAATATATATCTAAAATATCAAAAAATAGGTACCAATAATATTATTTTATGGTAAAATTTGTTGTGGTACTTCAAGTATCTTTTCAGGATCCGCAGCATTTGCTGCTGAGAAACCGAGTGAAACCACATCTTCTGTAGTACAACAAAGTCAGGCAACTCAAGCTCAAGCTTCATCTCTTGCAGTAGATCCTGGTATTCAATCTATTAACGGTCAGATGTCTACTCAATCAGAACCAACTTACATAAATAAGAAGGCTTTAAGATGGGCAATTGATAGTACTACTCCTATTACTAATCTAGTAGGTAAATATTTTGGTAAAACAGCTGTGAAAAAAGTAGGAAGCGTTATGCATAGTCATGTAAAACCTGCTCTACGTAAATTAGAAGCTTTAGATAAGGTAAACTAAAAGAAACTTTAATACGATGCTATGAAGGGACCACTTGGAGCTACAGCTGCAAGATTTGGTGCTAAAGCCATTGTAAAAGTGATTCAAATCTTTAGTCTCGTTTAAAAAAAGATAGGAGAATAAGTATGGATGCTAAAAATACCTCGCAAGTGATTGAAAATTTGGAGAACCAGGTAGAAAGATTAGATAAAGAAGTTTATAACTTAAATTCTAAGGTTGAACTTTTAGAAGGCCTTTTAATAAAAATTATTGAAAATCAAAAAATATCTCCTAATTTATTATTAGATATTGATTGCATTGCTGTAAAAAAAGATTTAAGTGGTGAAGAGCGAGCTGAGATTTCATTTTTCCTTCTCAAAGTTCAAAAAGAGTATATGCAAGAAGGTAAAGTTCCAAATTTAGAAGAATTTCATTCTGGATTATGTAATGTACTAGGTGTTACTCAAAATGAAAAAGAAGAATATCCAATTGAAATCTCAAAACAATTGCTTCAGAAGTATGACAAAATAGGTGAATTTCCAGTTGCAAAAGAAATTTTATCTAAAAGTTGAAATACCGAAATCTATTCTCACCCCTTGTTCTACAAGGGTTTAAAGCAAAAATAAAAGCATGAACACTCAAAACTCGGTAAGGGGTATTACGATTGCCAAAATATGAGAGTAAAAAAGCCTTGATTGATGAAATTACTAAGAGTGCAAAGTTATTTATTGATGAATTCCGTTCTATTAATAATCTTGATAAAGATGTATTTGTAAACGGAGTGGATAGAACGCCATCCCAGATGATTGCTTACCAACTGGGATGGTTAAATTTAATATTATCATGGGAACAAGATAACAAAGAGGGAAAAAATGTAATAACACCTGCGCCAGATTATAAATGGAATAACCTAGGGGGGCTTTATCAGAGCTTTTATGATAAATATGCAAATGATTCGATTGAAACGTTAATTGAACTGTTTAATCAGGATGTTCATAAAATCATTCAATTGGTTGAAAGCTATAATGACCAAGAATTATTTGAGCAAGGCGGCAGACAGTGGGCGTCTTCAACACCATCCAATTGGCCAATTTGGAAGTGGATTCATATCAATACAGTAGCGCCATTTAAAACGTTTAGAACTAAAATTAGAAAATGGAAAAAGATAAAGGGATATAATTTTTAATGGATTTGCAGGATCAAATAAATTTAGAGACCTTTCGCAGCCGAAAGGGTACAAAAGGAGTGACTTGAAGTAGCCGGTATAACCTATCGAGAAAAATTTTCCACATACGGTAAAGCGCTGTCTCTGCTCGTCTTCGAACGAATATGGTAAAATAAGGGCAGCTTATTTTAAGGGAGTTTTCAATATGGCGAACGGATCATCTCTATATAAAGGACAGTATCATATAGAACTTAGGGATGTTGACTTTACAAAGAAGTTAAAGCTAAGTGCATTGTTCAGCTTGTTTCAAGACATTGCCAGTCTCGCTGCCGAGGATCTTGGTTATGGTATTGAAACATTGGAGAAGAAGTATAAGGTGGCATGGATTTTAACCCGCATTCGCGTGGATATCCTGCGCCATCCTACTTGGGATGAAAACATCACGATTGAAACGTGGCCGCTTCAACCAAGCAAGATTGATTTTGACCGCGACTTTCTTGTCAAAGATCACACCGGAGCGGTCATCATAAAAGCGGCATCAAAATGGGTCGTCATGGGTTTAAACGATCGGAAAATTAAACGAACAGAATCAATTAACATCCACTACCCTGAAAACCGTACGGAACGCGCTATTGAAGGGAAATTTGGGAAGTTCAAAGATTTTGGCGGATTAGAACCCGCTTATCAAAAAGTCATTGGATACAGTGATATCGATTTTAACGGCCATCTCAATAACTCCAAATATGTCGATTACATCATGGATTGCTTTCTTCCGGATTTTCACAAAAGGCACCCCATTCATACAATAGAGATCAATTTCAATCAAGAAGCCTTGCCGGGAGATTCCATTACACTATACAAAGATATTTCCAAAATGGACGAGCACGAGCTTTATGTTGAGGGGATCAATCAAACCGATCATCATACCATTTTTAAATCGCACATCACGATTCATTAAGGGGCTCTCAATCAGGGTCCAAGTACAGAAATTCCTTTAGATCATGGTGTCTGTGTTGTCTTATTTTTCAAAAGGATGAACCAATTGGCCATAACCAAGTTAATTAAGTCTGGCAGAACGAGTTTTATTGTTAAAGTTTGGTTTCAGAAATGACCGAATCCTATTGAGATTCGGTTATAATCGTTAGCCATATCATCACTTTTGCGATTGATCATGCAGAATGATTGGTTTATTATCTCGCATCGTCGCTTGATATAAACTTATGTCGCCGGTTTTCGGCACTCCAGATAATGCGGGAACGACAAAATTATCATTGAGTGAAATCGTCCAAACCGCCTGCTTTTGTTTCTCTAAAACGATGGCAAGCGTACCAAATTGTTTGATATGGCGCCAATCAAAAAATTCTGTACGCCCGCCCACAATAACCGTTATCCCTTTTGTATCGCTTACCACTTTGGTATTTTTTCCTTGCCACTTGCCTTGGATTTCCGACCCGACATAATAATAGGAACGACCATCTGACCGGTCACCGTATGTCGCAATGAATTGCTCGATCTTTCCGTCAGCTGTCTTATAAGTCACTGCGGCGATATCGTTGGCGAGCCATTTGACCTTAAACACCCCGTCTGTCTTATAGGGCAGTCTTTCTTTTGGCCGCGCAAGGATACCGAAATAAGACCTTAGATAGACGGCGTCGCCGGACTTCGTCTTTTCTTTGATCGACACCACATGTTTGTAATCGGGCGAGAGGCTTGTGATATTTTTTATTTCCTTGTTACTCGCAACAAGCAAGCCTCCACTTGCAAGGATGAAGACGACAGCCAAGCCACTGATAGCCCAAAGCCATATTTTTGAAGGTTTCAGGAGAAGTATAATGGCCAGCGCTAAAAAGATGAAGCAAAGGATATTGATGAAGTAAAAGAGCCTGTCATCGACATACTCCGCTTGAAATCTTTCATGCGCATATAGGCAGCCCATTTGCAAACAAAAGAAACCAACGGCGAAAAGAAGCAGCATCCACCCGGTCACTTTGATATATAATCCTTTTACCTGGCTCATTCGCCTACCTCCGTCGAAAACTCCCATGTCAACCCATTATCTTTTGATATGAACTTGCCTTTAACTTTTCCACCCTTATAATCGCCATTGGGACCTTGATTAACAAGTAGGACCAGGTGATCGCCTTCTTTTTTGGGGATTTCAGCCGTCACAAAGATCTTATGATACTTTGCCGGTATATTTATTTCCGCCCTCTTCCACGATTTTCCGCCGTCTTGCGTCACATGGAAATCCGGTTCCTCAGGATCAATCGTCCCATAAGACATAAATCCGGTTGATTCATCGATAAATCCACCGTCAGAAAGCAGCCGCGAATCCCCTGTAAAGCCGGTGATATGCCAAGTCTTACCGCCATCATAGGTTAAATAAGCATTTGAACCTTCTTGTGACATGGTCCGATAGCCGGTAAGAATCACATAACCGAAACGATCATTCAGAAACGCGACTTTTCGAATTCGTATGCCGGGAAAGTCTTTTTCAACAACCGCGCGCTGCCACGTTTTGCCTTGGTCAAGCGTATAAATGAGTAACGTTTCCTTATCTTCTGATTCATCTGAATAGAGGAATGCCGCCCGTTTTGCCGTGAGAACATAGCTATTTTCGATGAGTTCTTGTTCATTGCCGTTATATTCCCCCTTAAATAACTGATCTTTTTTTACCGGGACGGTGACCCAATGGCCGCCCTTATCAAACGTAATCTTAAGCTGATTGTTTGTTAACGCATAGCCATTCTTTTCATCCATATAATGCGGCTGAAGTGGCGTTGTTTGTTTAGGCTTTAATGGCGCGCCGTCGCCGTATTGTTCATCAATCGTTTGATCAAATGGAGGAGAGGGCAATCGCTGGGACTTATAGAACGAGATTGTCATGATGATGAAACCAATGATGATCACTCCGGCCACCATAAAGACGAATTTTTTCATCTTATACACCTTCATTTTTTAATAGTCCGAAGGCTTAAAAAGCGTCAAACATAAGAACGCTTTGTAAGTGTTTAGTACTTAAAATAAGCGGCCGAATTCGGTTAATCGCGGTCACTTATTCTTGGTATCAGATAAACAAAAATACGATCATTTTCAAACCGCGCCTGCAATTTTCAATCGGGTCAATTCGGTAGAAAAGAATTTGTATGTTAAGCCTTTGCCAGTTTTTTTCTTCTGAATTACGAAAGTAAAATAGAAGCTTAAAATAAAAAGGTGCCTCGAACCTCTGGTATAATTAGGTTTGACAAAAACTACTAAACCAGAAAGAGGAACCTTTAAGGTGAATTATATCACTTCTGTCTTGAAAATCAAATGTGTTTTTTATTTAAAGAAGAATACAAATTTTAGTCGGTTTCCCTCAATTTTGTAGTTTTTGAAAAAATGGAGTTGCGGAATATAGTCAAGAAAAAAGAAACTCTGCCCAAAATTAACCCTGGATCCTCTTTAGAGTAATAAGGGGGATGGCAACGATTCGTAAAATATATGGTCATTTTGGTGTTTTCTGCCGATAACCATGTTACCGGCAGCGTTTTTGGTGGCTTTCTCCAAAGAGTTTGACATATTCTCCTAAAGGTTTTTTGTTATATTCTCTATCGGGATATCTGATTTTATCTTAAATGAAGAATAAAACAAGGTAATCCGTAAGATGGCCATAACGGCGATTATCATACAAGTTATAAATATCCCAAAGGTTTCTATTAATCCCCAAGAAATGATCATAAAAGAAAGGGTGCCTAGATCTGCTGATGCCTCCATCACGCCCATTACTTTACCTTTTTCATATTGGGGGATCGCTTTAAAGGTTTCAGCTGAGAGCAAATTATTTATTACGGGGTTTCCCATCGTCATAATGGCAAATCCAACTATAAAGAATATCCAGTTTAAGGAGGCTCCCATCATAACAATGCCCCCACATACCAAAAAGACAGTTAGAAAATACAAAAATACCTTTGAAGCGAATAAAAGACTGGATCTTGATAATATCATATTGGATAAAATCACAAAAACACCACCAACGAGCCAAAAAATCGATATTTCAAAGTCAGCTACTTTAAAATGTCCTTCCAAAATATACACCGAAAGGCCCGTCATTACGGGGCCAATCATGCCACCTAGTAAATGTGAGAAAAAGTAAATCCGCAGTATTTTATCTTTTAAAGTCCTTTTCAAATATGCTAAGGAAAACCATGCAGTATCATGCGAGTGTTCGATTTGAATTTTTTCATCAAACCTCATGATTAAAAACGCGCACACGAGAAAAGAAGCAGAGTCTATGAGAATGGCGTACGAACTTAAAATACCAAAAATGAGTGGCCCGATAGTAAAACCTACAGTCTTACAAGTTGTAGTAAACGTGTTTTTCTTGCTTATTGCCCTTGCTAATCCTATGTTTGGATCTTTAATTGTCAAATCTCTAAACCATACTTCAAGACACAGATTAGCAAAATGCCCAAGTGATTGGGATAAGATCATCAAAGGGAATAAAAAAATAATAAAATGTTTAAATGATAGTAATGAAAATAATGTTATCATAACAAAGCAATTAAGAAAAAAGGAAGTAAATATCATCTTTTTAGAAGATACTTTGTCTATAAAATGTCCGCTTACAATGGTAGATATTATTCCCGCAATCGTTTCTGTAAGGTACAAACTTCCGGCATAAAGGAATGAGCCTGTTAGATTGAGGGCAAAAATGGGAAGACCGGTCCATGTTATTGCGGTACCTAGCGTATTAATGGTATCAACAAGTATTAATCTGTTTACTGCGTTGTTTAACATATTGGCACCCCCAAAAAATGCTTTTATGGCCAAAGGCAAGCCTAAATTAAAATAGGCTTGCCTTATAAACAATCGTTTGCTGACTTTTCACCTTAAATCTGAACCTTGGCTTGTTCAGTTTTTAATGGTTCGTTTAAGCAAGTCTTTTTTTCTTGTTCACCTTTCAACGGTTCATTATAGCAGGTTGCAGCTTTCAACGGTTCATTATAGCAGGTTCCAGCTTTCAATGGTTCATTGTAGCAGGTCGCAGCTTTCAACGGTTCATTGTAGCAGGTTCCAGCTTTCAATGGTTCATTATAGCAAGTCTTTACTTCAGCATTCGTGCTATTTTTGGCTAGTTCTTTAACTTTATCTGATAACGGTATATTATAGTCTTCTTTAAATTCAACGGACCATTTTTTCAAAGACTCCCTATATATATTCAATAAATGAGGAAGCTCAGATTCTTCTTTGCCATAACCAGGATTATGATCTAAAATACAACCAAAGTAATCCATGCAATCATTATAATATTTCTGTGGATGAAGAATATGAAGGTGCCACATTTCGTCAATATCATACGTAGGGCAGATTGAGGTGTGAGGATATTTTTTCACTAAATATAGGAATTTCAAGTATCTGTTTTTTATACATGTAAGTTCCTCTTCTGATAACCTACTTAAAACCCCATCACTCCTCCTAGCCGCCTCGATTAAGTCCACGCTCACATTTGGAAAATGTTTGCTCATATACTTTACCTCCCATATTTTATTTCCTACATCACTATAACTATGAGGGCTTACCGAAATTTATGTGTATGTTCATCAAATAAATGTCAACCTTATAGGACTTGCCTTAAAGGGAGATACTTATCTGCTCAAAAGTAACGGAGAACTTTTTGTACCAAATAATTCCAATGGTCTCCGTGTCCCATTTTACATATTGAAACTATTTGCCGACAGCTTTCCTTACACATTATATTCGCGAAAAGTAGCCGAAATCCTTCTTTAATCTGTAATTTTTGCTTATTCAACAGGTCCTAAATAGCCAGTCCCGGATTCAACAGGAAAACAGTCCGATTTGGCAGGCAAAATTCAATTGAAAACCAAATTCAAACTGGATCCAAAACGGGTTCAGTTTTTCTTTTGACCAGTGTAATTTCTATCCTCGATGCAGATTAGGAGGGGAATTGAAAAAGTTTTTTAAGACTGTCGGTGAATGACATTGCATTGGCATTCATCATGATCTGGACCCAAGAAAAAGGTCATTTACGACATAAGACCATTTTATTAAGAAAGGTTGCGGGGTTGATCCTTTTCTAAGAGGAGGCAAGAAAGACCATCCTTTTTCGTTTTCAAGATGGTCTTTTTTAATCAAAATTCAATTTTTCTATCCCTTTCTTTTTGTTGATAAAATCACCAATTGTCCTAGTAAAGCCACTAGCACAAGACAGCCGGCTGCAAATGGAAGTTGGGAAGGTGTCAATCCAGCTACCATAACAACCCCTCCAAGCGCAGACCCTACTGAGCTCCCTAAATAATTGGCGGAACTGTTTAAAGCGACAACAGCGGGTCCGTGTTTAGGCTGTAGCTCGAGTAATACATGCTGTTGAGGGGCTAGTGAAGCCCATCCCATTGCACCCCAAATAAAGAAGGGTAGAAACATTAGAATAGGAACTCTAAGACCTAACGGCAGACTGAACATGGCTAATGCTAATAGAATTAATATACCGCCCGTAATCCAGCCTGGACGTCCTATTCGATCAATAAGAGTACCAATGAATAAGCTGCCGACAACACCACCAATGCCCCACGCCCAAAGATATGGTGTAACAGAATGGATTCCATCCAAGTTCTGCAAGATTGGAGCGATATACGTATAAAGCCCCAAACTTGCAATGCCTGTCACAAAAGTAATGCCAACCGTTGCTGTTACTCTTCCATTGGCCAGCATTGCAAGACGTTGCCGTAATGACGGTGGGGGCGAAGCTGGAATGTTTGGAAACCAGATGACAATCCCAATCATAGCAATGAGACCAAGTATCGTAATGAGCCATAACGTCCCATCCCAACCTGCATGCGCAGCAACTATCAATCCGAGTGGAACCCCCACGACCGTCCCCATGCTCATACCGCCTAATGTCATACCTAAGGCACGTCCGCGCTTCTTATCGGAAACAAGAGATGAAGCGGCTGCCGTGGCAAGCGGAGAATAAAGACCAGCTCCGATCCCTGCAATGGCACGAGCAATAAGCAGAAAGAGAAAATTCGGTGCCAGTGCACTGCCCGCATTGCCTAATGAGAACACCGCAAGTGCCAGTACCAATATGCTACGTGTTGGTTTTCCGGCCAATAATGTTGCGAAAATCGGAGCGGCGAGCGCAAAGCAAAGTGTGAAGATGGTCACAGCCTGTCCCGTCTGCGAATCGATGATTTTAAATGTTGCCCCGATATCGGGTAACAAACCAGCCATTACATAGGCATCAAACCCAAGCGTAAACATCCCTATGGTAAGAAGAAATACCCTCCTCATGTTACCCCTCCTCAAATCTTCTATTATATACTTGTTAAATATTTAACTATTTGGATATTTCTTCGTATAGGATAAACCAATATGTTACAATGAATGGGTCCCTATATGTGCAAGATTACTACAAGGACAGGATAAAAGGAATAATCATTGTGTTAGATGGATATAACAAATAGTTATAACGGAATAAGGTGAAGTGAATGAATACGGAGTGGCTGCAAAGTTTTGTGGAGGCTGCGAAACAAAAAAGTTTATCTAAAGCCGCAAAATCCAACAACATCTCTCAACCAGCATTGAGCAAGCATATACGAAATTTGGAAAATGAACTTGGCGTCGTGTTGTTTCATAGAACGTCAACCGGCATTGAACTAACGGAGGCTGGTCAACATTTCCGCACCCGGATTTTACCAGTCATAGATGAGCTAGCTTCGATTCGTCAAGAATTACGACAGTTTTCCCGGACGGCACCAATAGCGATAGGAAGTCTACCTAGTTTGGCCACTTATTATTTACCCTCGAGAATTAAGGAGTTACGTTCTTTGGATCAGCCAACAACATTAATGATTCAAAACACTTCAGATGAACTTGTACAATCATTAGAGGAAGGAAGACTTGACGTTGTCTTAATCGATACCCTGAGTACAAAGGAATCGTTGTGGAGTTGGGAATTGTTTACGGAGCCTTATTATGCGGTGTTTCCCATAGACCACCGTCTTCGATCACGAAAAACGGTTCAGCTTGTTGATCTATGCAAAGAACCCCTCATTGTTCATCAAGCTCCTTGTGATACAAGAAGGCGGATTAAAGAACAAATGGATTCGCTGGGTTACAAGCCTAATATCATTAGTGAAGTAGCTTTTGGTGATTTTATTTTTGGAGCCGTAATGGCTGGAATGGGCATCACAATTGTTCCTGAAATAAGTGCTAAACATATCGATCATCAACAACTTTTCGCTTTGCCGATTATAGATTTTGGGAAAAAGAGGTCAATTTCACTGGCTACTAAAAATGCTAAACTTGGATTAAAACTTTATCAATTTTTGGCGAAGCATGCTAATGAGAAGATCTAGGTATAGTCGTCTTAAATTGATGAATACTTGTTCTATTAACTACACGATTGTGGAATACCAGAAGTAAAAAATGATCAAACTTTTTTTAAAAAATTTATTTGAGATCTTTAAAAAAGAATACTGTACGCCAGCGTATCGCTCTTATACGATCAATCGTTTCCAAAGGGAATTTATCTATGCGGCTGGCGTACGAATGTCATCTTGAACATTTGTGAAATATACGCTCATAAAAAGGCATTCCGGCAAATATTTCAAAGTATACGGCTGATTGACTGGGTGTCGAAGCTGAAACGGAATACTGGAAATTGAAACGCCTGCAAATGTGGGGAGGGGGGAGTATGGCCATAACAACCCGAAAACAGGCAATTATAATTCCACTTTTAGCAATACCTTCAAACATATAATTCTAATTACTAAATATTTACCTATCGAATTTTCACACTTTTTTAATTGGGGATGATATCTTTTTATCCAGTTCTATAAGTAATTGACCGATCTTTTTATCATGAATCACTTGATCGGCATACCGATCAAATTGGGTCGGTTCCATGTTCACAATCACTAATTTTGCACCGTTCTCTTTGGCGATTAAAGGAAATTGGTTGGCAGGTGTAACGGATAAAGAGGAACCTAAGACGATAAAAAGGTCTGCTTTCTCTGCTTCCTCCAGAGCAAATTGAAAAGCTTCTTGTGGCAGCGCTTCACCAAATAATACGATATTTGGTCGTAGCACCCCGCCGCATTCACAGTAGAAATCGTTATTGACATAGTTTTCACTACTATATTCTCTTCCACACGTTTGGCAATGGACTTTTTGAAGGGTCCCATGCAATTCAGCGACCCGCTTACTGCCCGCTTCCTGATGAAAGCCGTCCACGTTTTGAGTAATAATTGAGCGAATGAACCCTTGCTGTTCCCATTTGGCTAAAATATAATGACCTTGATGCGGTCCAAATTCTTTTACACCTAATACGCGTTCCCGATAAAACGCGATAAATGCTTCGACATTTTCATTCAGGGCTTTCGTACTGGCAATTTGACTTGGATCTTTCTTTTTCCACAGTCCGTTATGTCTTGAACGAAAATCCGGTAGTCCGCTTTCGGTTGACATCCCTGCTCCGGTAAAGACGACCGTATGACGGGATGACTTTAACCAATCTTCTAACATGAAATCCGCTCTCCTTATTTATGTTAGATAAGTTTCCCTACAAATCATTGTACGCTACCTGCCAGAAAACTTCAAAAAGCGAATATAAACCTCCTACATTTTCATTTCAAAGTGTACATTTAGATGTCAGAGTGCCCTCCCATTTTTTTGCTCATCTACCCCTTCGAGTAATATACAGAGTTTCTACTTTTTTAGTGAACCTTGCGTCATATTTTTGGCATACAATAGGACTTTAAGTTCATTTCTATTCGCCAAATATAGACAGAATATTGAATGGAAACGCTTGACTTGTGACTTTTTTCCTGTGAAAATAGTAATAATGTGGAAATCAATGGAAAGAGGGAGAGTGTTATGGGGATCTTTTTAAAAAAGTTAAAATCATGGGACCAGTACATGCATTATTGCGATGATACGGATATAACGGAAATTGGAGGAAGGGCACGGGAAAAATTAAATTACCTCGGTGTGGATCAGGAAACATTACAAAATGTTCGGGAAGCGGCAGCGATTATAGAGCCTTATAAGGAAAAGATGGTTCAAATTTTTTATGAAAGGCTTACTTCAGTTGAACAATTTCATAAACTCATTATGCGATATTCCACCCTCGACAGGCTGTATGAAACTTTAAAAACATATGTGGAGCAGTTTTTTCAAGCAGAAGTGGATCAAACCTATGTGCTTACAAGAATTAAAATTGGCAAAGTCCATAGCAGGATTAATTTAACGGCTGATAATTTTATTGCAGCCCACCATTTTTTGATTCAATCGATGGGATCTATACTCATGAAGCATTTACATCATACGCCCGACAAAATGACAAAGGTTGTCCTTGCTGTTCAGAAGTTAGCTGCGTTTGACCAACAATTAATTGTGGAAGTTTATATGGAAGAAACGTTCAGAACTTTTTTGTTTGGTATGTCAGATATGCTGAATGAGACAACGAAAATTAATGAAACCAAACAATTAATTGAATCGATGAACAGGCAAATAGAAGAGACGGATAATGTTTCGGCGGCAACGGAAGAAATGAGCGCATCCATTCAGGAAGTGGCCCAATATGCAACCAAAGTTGCGGAAGGGACCGACCAGGCAGTCCAGTCTGTGTTCACAAGCAAAAGAGTAGTAGATCATGCGCTTGGGGATATTCAAATGGTCGGGCAAGTATATGAAAACGTGTTTGAAAAAGTGGAGCTGCTGGATAAAGAAATTCATAATACGAAAGATGTTATAAATGTGATCAGGGGGATAGCTGACCAAATCAATCTTCTTGCTTTAAATGCCAGCATTGAAGCTGCAAGGGCTGGAGAAAACGGGCTTGGCTTTGCTGTTGTTGCCTCAGAAATCCGGGAGCTGTCAGAACATACGAAAGTTCAAATTTCCAGTATTACATCGAACATGGAAGCGCTGCAAAAAGTGGCCAATGAGGTCATCCAAGAAATACAGCAAACAGGCAAAATTGTAAAGGAAAGTGTCGGCCATGCCGAACTTGCCGGTACAGAAATTATGGAAATTGTAAAAATGATGGAAAGTATCAATGAATCGATTACACAAATTGCCTCAATGAGTGAAGAACAATCCGCAACCATTAACGAAATTGCAAATTTAAATAATACAATAAGAAATCACAGTCAGCAGTCCCAGGAGATTGCACGAAAAACAGCAAAATTAGTATTTGATTTAAGCAAAAAAATGGATCACTTTAGGAAAAACTTTTTTACGATTAACATTAAGTTTAGCTCAAAAGATATTGTAAGAATCACGAAAACGGATCACCTGCTTTGGAAGTGGAAAGTATATAACATGCTGATGGGACTGGGAAATATTGATGAAAATGAGTTGACTTCTCACGAAACTTGCCGGTTAGGCCAATGGTATTACGGAAATTTGCCTGAAAATATCAGGAAAATAGATGCTTTTAAACAATTGGAAAAGCCGCATAAAGAAGTCCATCATTATGCAAGACAGGCAGTGGAAAGTTTTAAAAGGGGAGAGGTGAAAACTGGAGAAGGTGCGCTAAAACAGTTGGAAGAAGCCTCCAACCAGGTCTTAGAATTGCTGTCAAATATTGAAGCACAACTCCGGTAGCTTGTGCCCGGATTTAATAAATGCGAAAACACTATAGAAAGAGCGGGACATCACGAACGTCCCGCCGTTTTTAGAAATTCACTTTGTTTTTTCCACAGTGACACTTCCATCTGCAGTGAAAAGCTGGATCATAGATTTTCCCCTGCCGAACGTCATATTTCTGTTAGAGCTGCCAAAAACGTTAACTTTTCCATCTACTGTACTTGCACTGATTGTAGCATTATCCGGTTTTTTCTCCGTTTGTATTTTGATATTGCCGTCAATTGCTCGCAGTTCTACCGGATGATTCAAGTGACGAGTGATAAAAAGGATACTTCCGTCAGTGGTTTTACCCGAAACCCGGCTATCCAAATGCTTTAAAACTATTTTTCCGTCATCCGATTTTACTTTGACTAGGGAGGCTTTCACATTTTCAAGGGTGCTTGATCCGTCACTTGCCTCTGTCGTAATCGTATCCGCGTTGATACGGTTCAGTTCAATTTTTCCATCCCTTACATGGATGCGCATCTCTCTTGCCCGAAAATCCCCCGCCCGGACGCGCCCGTCGTTACTATTAATTTGCAATGATTCATACCATTTTTTCGGCACATACACTTTTAAAGACGAGGATGAAGGGAAGAAGTTGACGAAATTTCGTTGTTTATATTTTACATTGATGGAGAGCACAGCGTTCTTAACATCCGTAGACAAGTGATATGCAGAACCTTTTTCGGCCCTGCCTGATACTGTGATTTTTGCTGCCGAACCAGTCGCTGGTAAAATCTCAATTGCGGTATTATCGGTTGCGATCTGAATTCGGCTGAACTTTTCGTGGATGACTTTTTCTTCCAACTTGGCTTCTTGCCGGAAGACGGGCCTGAATGTAAGGAGGCTTCCAACAATCCCTACAAGTAACAGTACCAACGCCACAAGTGACATTTTCTTTATTTTATCCATTTTTCAGCCCCCCTTTGATCAGATTTACATTCCATCTTAAATAGCGGATAAAGCCTTGCATTAATGTACGGGTCGCAAAATACATCCCGATGACGACAAAAAATCCGATCCCGCAAGTGGCAATGGAAACAAATAAGTAAAAAAGCGTGAATGTTTCCGGATACAGGAGGATGTTTATGAGAAACAGGAAAGGAGAAGCCAAAAACACAATTCCTGTAATCCAGCCGGAAAAAATAATGCCGGCCAACGCAATAAATGGCCCCAGTACAATGGCCAAGTTGAAAAATCCCAATCCAATCGTGGCCCATACTGCGCGCAAAATATTTCCGAACGTTGCCTTTGTCTCCACTCTTTCCAGATGGTAGGCCGCAACCATGTCTTTTGCAATCTGGTGCGGGGAACCAAGGGAAGTTGAAATTTGTTCTTCTGTTTTTCCCTCCTGCAAGCCAATGGTGAAATGTTCTTCAAAATCCTGCAAAATATCCTGGCGTTCATTGGCAGGAAGGCTTTTCAACGAAGATTCCAATTTGGATAAAAATTGTTTTTTATTCATGAGTCACACCTTCTTTTATCAGTTGATTCACCCCATCAGAGAATGCCTTCCATTCCAGGAGCAGTTTGTGGAGAAAAGTCCTCCCGCTGTCTGTCAGTTTGTAATATTTGCGCGGCGGTCCCTCTGTAGATTCCTTTAAATACGTTGTAGAGTAACCTTCTTTTGTTAACCGCCTCAGCAGGGGGTAGATAGAGCCTTCGGAAATGTCAATCTGCTCCGAAATTTTTTGGACAAGTTCATATCCGTAGCGGTCCTGTTTATCTAATAAAACGAGCACACAGAGGTCCAAAACCCCCTTTTTAAACTGGACATTCAAACTTTCTTCACATCCTTCCCGTTGCACACCGGCCAGTACTGTTTTATATTCAGTACTGCGTTTAACAAGAGAATAACACACAGTATTAATTATTGCAAGGTACCGGAATCATTTTTTTCAAAAATCCGGAAAAAATTTTGGCAGTTGGTGCCGGGGAAGAAAGCGGCAGTGTAAAAACCCATTTTTGGAAAACATCCACTAGGACGAGGTTGGAACGCTGGTCAGAAAATTATAAAAGTAAAGGATTTCAAACTTTATCCGATAAAACAGGGTAGAAAACCGAATATTCTTGACCAAACGCGAGGTCTAAGAATGATTCTGAAAAAAGAGGGATAGCAAAATGAAGATTGCCAAATTGAAAGACTTTCACTCCATCCGGCAAAAGCTTATGGCCATTTCCATTGTTCTTTTGGTGGTGCCAATGCTTATTTTAGGTTTCTTAAGCTATAACCGCAGTGCCGCCAGTTTAAATGAACTGGGAAAAACCAATCTAAAAAATAATGTCAATGAAACAATCCGGTTGATAGCTGTACTGGATGAGGAAGTGAAAAGTGGGAAAATTTCTTTAAGTGACGCACAAGAAAAAGTAAAAATTGCCATTCTCGGTGAAAAGAAAAAGGATGGCACACGTCCGGTTAATAAAAGCATTGATTTGGGAAAAAACGGATACATGTTTATTTTGGATGATACAGGAACTGAAGTGGCGCATCCTTTTATAGAAGGAAAAAATATTTCAAATGAAAAAGATGCTGACGGGAATCATTATGCCAATAAAGTCCTTGGAGCCGGGAAAACAGGCGGATTTACCTATTTCTCATACAGTTACCCGAATGATCAACACAAAGTCGGCAAAAAAGTGGTGTATGCAAAAAAGGATCCTTACTGGGGATGGACGGTTTGTGCAGGCGCCTATATGTCAGATTTTAACCAGCCGGCCGAACAAATCCTTCACTCACTTTTAATCGTTATGGGCATCACACTTCTCGTCGGGCTGTTCATCATATGGCTGTTCACGAGAAGTATTGCAGCCCCGCTTGGAATGGTAATGGATCATATCAGAAAAATTTCGGGCCATGATTTAACGGCCGGGCACATCAAGGTCAAGACGAAAGATGAGATCCGCAAGCTGTCGGACGGCATTAACCATATGCAGGATGAACTGAAGGGCCTGATCCATGAGATTGCAGATTCTTCAGGGCTGTTGTCAAATTCCAGCGAGGAGCTTGCGCAAGCGGCTAATGAAGTAAAAACAGGGTCGCAGCAAATCACCGCAACGATGGAAGAACTGGCATCCGGAGCTGAAGAACAGGCAGATCAATCCGGAAAGCTGTCTGAAAATATGAAGCAGTTCACATCCAATGTGCAGGAGGCGAATGCACAGGCGGATGAGGTTCATCAATCTACAAATGAAATTATGACATTGGCGCATAAAGGGAATGAACTAATGGACCGCTCTTCGGGCCAAATGGAAAAAATTGATCAGGTCATCCAATCAGTTACCGGGAAGCTTCAGTCTTTGAATGAGCATTCGGAAAAAATTTCTAAACTGGTGACGGTCATTAAGGAGATTTCCGATCAAACAAATTTACTTGCTTTAAACGCAGCAATTGAAGCGGCGCGGGCAGGAGAAAGCGGAAGAGGATTTGCCGTTGTCGCAGAAGAAGTCCGGAAGCTGGCTGAACAAGTTGCAAGTTCCATTAGTGAAATCAGCGGGATTGTTGCAGGAACCCAAAAAGATGTGAAAGAAGTAACGGATTCTTTGCATGAAAGCTATGAGGAAGTACAGCAAGGCACAGAAACCGTTCGCGTAACAAAGGAAACCTTTACGCAGATCAATGAGCGGATTTCAGACATGGTTGCCCATATTCGAAAAGTGGCTGCCAATTTGTCAGGAATTTCCGGCACAACCGAAAAAATGAATGGTTCTATACAAGAAATCGTAGCGATTACTGAACAATCAGCAGCAGGTGTTGAGGAAACGTCAGCAGCAACCGAGCAAATTGGAAGTTCTATGGAGGAAGTGGCTGAAAGCGCGCATAAACTGGTGGAAATTGCGGAGCATCTTCATTCCCTTGTTTCAAAATTTAAGTTATAAGTGAACTGGTTTTTAAATAGCAAGCGGCATAGGCATTTAAGCGAAGGAAAGCAGACAACATCCGGCCAAAAGTTCACGCGGAAGGATTCTACATATCCCGCTGCACATGGCCAGAAAGAAACGGCATTTGCCCGGTTTAATCAAACGTTTGATTAAACCGGGCATTTTTAACTTTACCTTTTCACTCCGGCTTTATCGTTTACGATGCTTAACGAATGATCCAGCACGGTAATCAGGATGAGGAGCAAGGTGACGCCGCCACAAAATAAGCCGATATGATGAATTCCCGGCGTATTTGCCCCGGATTTTAAAAACAGCCCGTTTGCCGCCGAAGCAAGAATGGCGCCCAAGTACATAAATGTTCGGAGCAAGCCGGCTGAAGCCCCGATTTGTTTTGGATTCGCCTGATAATAGACGGCATTCTGGTTGCCCAGATTCAAAAGACCCTGTGGAATCCCCAGCAGAAGGACAATAAAGGCGATCAAAACAACACTCGTTGTATGATGAGTAAAAAGCAGCAATGAGACGGCGATAAACTGAACAATACTGCCAGCTATTAATTTTAAACGGATGGCGGGGCTTTTCCCGGTCACTCGGGTTACGGCAATGGCGGTTAAAGACATCGGCAACATCAGCAGCCCGCCGCTAGATGCGGATAAACCCCTTCCGTCTTCCAGCCATTGTGGAAACCCATAAATGAAGGAATAAGCAACCAGACCTGAAAGCAACCCTCTTGCATAAGTGAGAACCAGAGGGATATTCCCGCTGAATACCCGAATATCGATAAAAGGATTTTTTATTTTTAACTCGGCCGCAGCAAAAATGGCCCCTGCAATCCCTGCTACTATCAAAAAAGCAATCTTCGACAAGCTTGGATGCATGAGAAACAGCAAAAGGGAAGTTAATGTGATGCCAAATAAGGCAATGCCCGTAAAATCAATGGCAAGAAGCTTTTTCCCTTCCACCGCTTCTGGCGGGGCTTTAGGAAATCGGAAGTATCCCAATAAAATGCAAGCAAGCGATAATGGAATATTGACGATAAAAATGCTTTTCCAACCCCCGGCACCGATGAGTACACCGCCTAGGGCAGGCCCGATCACGGCAATCGTTTGGCTTGCAATTCCGAGTGTCGCCAGGATGCTTCCCGGGCTTGCTTCGCCTGTTCGTTCAGCTTCACTGCGAATCAGGTACATAGATGCGGGATACCCGGCGCACGTACCCAATCCGAGCAAAATTCTTGCTGCAACAAGCCACCAAAAATCCAGGGCAAAAATGGCAATGAAACTTGAAATTCCGACCAATGAAGTCGCTGTTAAAAAAAGGGAACGGGGTCCGAACAGATCGATCAGCTTCCCAACTACCGGCTGCCCAATGGCAGTAGCAAGATATAAAGCGGCAACAAGCCATGCGGTTTCTGAAGGCGGAACATGAAATGCCTGTCCGATTGGAATTAGCGCCACTGACATAATAGAAGAGTTGATGGGGTTGAGAATGGAACCCAAAATCATTGGCAATATCAGTTTTTGATTAAAGTGATTTTCAATTGCAGCTTCGTTTTTCTTTTTACCAGTGTGGAACAAGTTTCATTCCTTCCTTCGACTTGGTTGGCAGGGCCTGTTCTGCTGATTTCAAAACAGGCCCTTTTTTTAATCCAAAGTGCCGGCCCAGGTACTGACCGTCATTACTTTTGCCTGGACAGGGAATAATTTTTCCATCAGCATGTGGTGAATGTCGGGATTGCCATCATGGCAGGCATCCCGGAGTACGATTAAGGAATAATCTTTATCAGCGGCTTCCCGCAATGTTGATAAAACGACACCGCTTGTGGTAATGCCGCTAAGAATGAGTGTGTCAATTTCCTGGGCTTTCAAGATCATTTCGAGATTGCTGCCGGAAAAGGCGCTTACCCGGTATTTTGTAACAACCGGTTCATTTTCTAAAGGTTGAACGGATGGGTGGATCTGTGTCGCTTCATCGAAAATGGTCATGTCGCCGTATCCGGCAACCCGGGCATAAGTTGGATGGCCTTGGTTGATTTCAGGGTAACCTTTACTAAATCCAAGACGGACGAAAATAACCGGGATATGATGTGCACGGGCGCTTTCGATTGCTTTTTGATTCGGGCGCAGCATTGCTTCATTTCCGGCAAAACGGGATACCATGCCGTTTTGCATATCCAAGACCAACAATGCAGCTTTACTGGATTGATTTTGCATGAATTGTCAACTCCTGTTCATTTGGTTAATATTAAGAAGTGGAGAGCTCTCCAGTTCATATTAAACGGAGATGTCTCCGTTTGTCAACGATTTTTTCCGGGAGTGATAAAGTTGAAGGATGAAAAACCAGGCTCCGCACGGGCGGAACGGCGTGATGCAGCTGAGAATCGCCAACGTATATTGGCTACGGCAATCCGGCTGTTTGAGCAGTTCGGGGTTGAACAAGTCAGCATGAATCAAATTGCCACAGAAGCCGGGATTGGGCCGGGAACGCTGTACCGCCGTTATCGAAATAAAGGAGAATTATGTCTGGATTTGATAAAAGGCAATGTGGTTTCGTGTTTCAAAGACATTCAAACGTATTTGGAACACAATCGGAAAGAGCCGCCGGAACAGCGATTAAAAGGCGCTCTCCGTATATTTCTCCGTTTCAGGGAAAGCAAAATGCAATTGCTTAAAGGTGTGGAGGACGCCGGTACAACAAATCGAAAAAAGGCAGGAACACGCAGCCCTTTATATGATGAATTGCACCGGTTGCTGGTAGAACTGTATCATGAGATGAATAATGAAAAAGAAGCCGTTCGAAACAATGTCTTCAAAGCGGACATGCTGCTCGAGGCATTAAAAAGTGATGCCTACTTGTATCAACGGGAAGTGCGCGGATATTCCCCCGAGGAAATATTGGACCTGCTCTATATCACATTTGTTTCATGACGGATAAATTTATGGTCACTCGCCATGCATGTACACTTGTTGAGAGAATGGCAAGGGGAAGGGAAAACACTGCGGAATGTTTTTCACGATGTAAAGAGAGGCCATCCCCTTGGCAATGAGTATGGCCTGTTTGTACTTACAAAACCCATTATTTTAATTTTGCTACCCCTAATGCAAAATGGCTCCAAAGTATATTTTCAACCGATTCTGCTTGTGACAAATCACATTCAACAATTAAAATGATTTCAGCGTGTTTCCCTTTTAAAACACGCTTCTTTTTCTTTATGAACAGCTCCATTACAAGCCGGATGGCAAAACCCACAATAAACCCGGCAAATGCACTAATCAGCCCCCAGTAAATGGGCCCCCAGGCGAGTTTAAAGCCGATGCTTGCGCCGATTACAGAAAATGCAGTGGCGATCCCCATGCCGATATCAATTAGGCTTGTACCGTCCGAGCGGTGGAGCGTATCAAAAATTTTCCGTTCTTCTTTTCGGTTATCCAGCGGGACCGCAAATATATTTTCTTTCGGAATCCCTTTCTTTTCCAGTGTTGAAATGGCCATTTCCAAAAATCCGTTACTTTCGAATGTAGAAAAAAGCTGCAAACCAATCACTTCACTTTTTGTTCTTTTCGTATCCGGAAACCGTCCGGCTGGTAATGCCGGGTTAAATATTGTCGTAATTCTTTATCGAAAAGTTTGTTGTTTTCGACTGTATTCATATACGAATCATAAGCGGCAAACCCAAAGTGTGAAGGGATGAAAAGAAGCCATTCCGGGTTTATAACCGAAGTTGCTTCTTTTATTTTGCCCCAAAATAAAAGTATAACCGCTTCCTGGAAATGGGACTGGTAATAAAACACCACCAGCCATACGATGACAAAAATTGCTGTTAAAACTCTGTGTATATAGAGCTGCCCCAATCCCGGGACAAATAATGACCACATAACGGAAAGTAGGGGGTTGCGCTTATCCAGGTAGTTAATCTCCAATGCGCCCAATGAAAAAGAATTAAAACGGTGTTCCTCCCGTTCTGCTAACAGATAAATCTTATTCATATCCACGGTTGTGCGATAACTGTCCCAAATGCCAAAAAGGTAAACAGGAATATACATGAGAAGCCATCTTGTGTCCAGTACGGCTTTTGCCATGTCAATATTTCCTTGAAACGAGTAAATCATGGAAAGGTTCACATTTGCTTTCAAATTAACGACAACTTCCCAGATAAATAAAGCATATCCCCTGATATATTTGAATAACAGCAAATGCCCGAATCCGGGAAACGCTGCGGACCACCATGCAATGATATAAGGATTTCTTAAATGCAATTGCGTAGTCCCTAAAATACTAACATGTGCTTTATATCGCCTGGCTGTATTATCGTTACGATAATTGTCCATCTTATCCACCTTTAAAAAGCCCATTTAAGTTAGCTTGCCGAATACGGAGGACATTTATACGCGCGGTATTCTGACCGGGGTAATGGGATGAAACGGATTTGATTCTTAACATAACGGCATCCCCATAATGAAATGGTTGCCGTTCTTTACTGGTAAAAAGGGAAACCCCAAATGCGGCCGCGCTTCATTGACAGTAATTTAACGGTTTTTGTACGTTTTATGGTTGACGTGTTGTTTCCCGCTTTATATAATTGATTGCGTAATTGTACAATTGCGCAATAGTAAAAATAAAGGAGATGACATGTTATGACTATGCCCTTAGAAAACCGGCGGAAATGGATGAGGCGCATTGAAACAGAAGCCCTCTTATTGCCGGAAAAAAAGCGTATGTCCTCCGGTGCAAATGATAGAGGGGTTTCATTATACAATTTAATAGAATTGGGTAAGAAAAAAGGGCTCCCATTATTTCCCTGGTTACCCGACATTGTACGGATTGTGGTTCACCGAAACATATCGGAGGAGCAAGTTGAACAAGCAGCCCGCATCATAAAAGATGTTTATGCAAGTTTTAAGAGGAGCGCCTTATATGTTTAGAAAAGTGAACGAAGGATGGATGTCCTTTTTAGTAAGATTTTTCAATTCCCTGGGGTTCTATATCTTTACCCCGCTTTTGGCACTATGGCTAACCGAAACCAAGTCCTTGGATTTGTCCAAAGCCAGTATCATTGTTGCCAGTCTGACTTTGTTTTCAAAAGCCGGGGGTGCATTCGTTGGCGGGTTGATCGACCGGCTGGGGGTGCGTTTAAGCCTCATCCTTGGATTATGGTCCAGCGGTGGTATACTGATGCTTATTCCAGTCGTTCCTTTTTTTTCGTTATTCATTGCCCTGTCCGCATTGCTCGGTACTACCATCTCTTTATACAATGTCGCCTTAAAAACGCAAATATCGTTTATGAATGAGCATAAGCGCCTGCGCGCATTTGCGTTATTAAATATAGCCGTAAACCTCGGAGCTTCGATTGGGCCTTTGGCAGGCGGCTGGATCTTGGATATAAAATCATTGTGGGTGATGTTTTTTGCCGCTGGCAGTTACTTTATAGCGGGAGGAGTGGCTTGTCTACTGCCTGAACCACCCTTGGAAAAAGAAGAGAATCGTTTAAATCTATTTAAATACCTGTATTCAGAGAGGTATCATTTGCTGAAGAGTCCGTTTTTCCGTTTTTTATTCGGATCAGGCTTACTCTGGTTCTTTTATATTCAAATGTTTTCCACTCTGCCTGTATATGTATCGGGTGAAATCAGCGGCAAGACAACGGGGCTTGTCTTCACACTGAATGCTGTAACGGTTATTGCCTTTCAAGGAATCTTTCCTTCCGTTCAGCCAAAGCTGAAAAAGGAACAATGGTATTCGTTGTCTTTTTTGTTGTTCGGTAGCTCCTTCTTTCTTCTATGGATTGACCGAACAGTGTTTTCTATCTTTTTATCTATGTTCTTGTTCAGTCTGAGTGAAATCATTTGGACACCATTGATAGATACGGAGGTTTTACAAAAGCATGGAAATTTGAGCTCTTCATGGGCCTTTGGCATTGCCGGCGTTGTATGGGGGCTATGGGAGTCCTTTGGAAGTTATGCAGGGTTAAGTTTGTTGAAATTCTTTCCGGGGAGATTATACTTGCTGTTGACTGTCATGACTGTGATAATCGGTTTAAGTTTGATTTTGCGATCACTGTCCATGAGAAAAGGTGAAAATTAAGAAATTGCGATGGGGGGTTGGAAACATTGAAGCGGCTCATCTTATTGGGCGCGAGTGAGGAGGGAATTTCAGCTGCTCACGCATGCGGGTATCATGTTATCGTAATTGAGCGTCCAAAGAAAAGCATTTCTGAAAAAGTAACTGCATTAGCGGAGGCCATCTATTTTGCGGATATTTGGGATACCGATGCCGCGCATAAAGTGGTCGAAAAAATTTTTTCCCAGTATGAAGATATTAAACTCATCCTTAGTTTTACGGAACTGGGACTTGAAACAGCAGCTTACTTGAGTGAGCGATACAATTTAAAAACCAATCCGTTTGAAACAGTAAGGCGGACAAGAAACAAAAATCTGATGAGAAATGCTTTTGCATCTCATGATGATTTGAAACTGCAAACTTTTTGCGGAAAGGCAGACAGACTCCCCGAAAAAATTTCCGGTCTGTTGCCGATGATCATCAAGCCCAATGACGGATTTGGCAGTCAAAATGTTGCTTATATAAAAAACCAATCGGATTGGGAAAAATGGCTGCGGACTCATGCCCAAAGTAAACTTGAGTGGATTTTGGAACCTTTTATTGAAGGCCCGGAGTTTAGCGTAGAAACAGTTTCATCTGAAGGGACGCATACGGTACTTGGCATTACGGAAAAGGAAACGAGTGGTATGCCAAATTTTATCGAAACCGGGCATATTGTGCCTGCGCTCCTGGAAACTGAGCAAAAACAGCAAATAGAAAAGATCGTCAAAAAAGCACTGACTGTTCTGGGCGTTCAATACGGTCCCGGGCATGTTGAAGTAAAATGGGATGTTGTCAACAAACGCCCGGTTGTAATTGAAGCACATACGAGACCGGGGCGGGGACTTTATTCCGTTTCTGCACTTTCTGTCCAGCGGTCTCAACCAATACGAACTTGGCATATTAAGCTTTGAAGGGAAACACAATCTTGATATGCAGCCACAGCATACAAAATTTTCACAAGTGAAGTTTTTATGCTTGAAGAAGGGCGATTGAGTGCTTTGGAGCTGAGGTCCTCTGTCCCGGAGCCTGTTGTGGAATGGAAAATTGCTTATCAAGTAGGGGAGCACATCCCCGGAAGCCGTGACTCGTTTACAAGAGGCGGGTACATCATTGCTTCATCCGATTCCAAAGCACTTGTCGCTAAAGCCATCGATGATTTTTATTCTCGTATTGTATGGAAAATAGATAAAATATAAGAAAGTTGTGGTCATATGGCAGTATTAACCCCTGATTCAAATGAATTTCAAATTAAATTGGAGTTTTTAACCTCTCCTGTCTTTGAAATGATGGCATCTTTAAGAAAATGCTATCTCATGCAAGGGCGGTTGGAATGGGAAGATATAAACTTGCAAAATTTTTATACGGAAAATCAAGGATTACTCAAAAGGTACTACGGCGGTTTTGAGATGGGGGCCCAGCTTGCTGAGCTTGTGATTGGGCTAAGCCAGCCCCATTCTATTCAGGATTTTATCCATTGGGTTCAACAGATGGATCGTCCCCGTTTTCTTTATTACTTATTGGGCCGGTATCTGGAGGTGGAGGAAATTGAAACCATTTTTGAAAACTCGCCCGAACCGTCAAATGAAATAAAGCAAAGAATTGAAAAAAAGGGCGGATTCGTGCACCAGGAACAGTTGGCTTTTGCGGAAAATTGGCCTGTTTGGCATCAAGAGTTGGTCGATTTATGGTCTGCATACTATGAGGAATATTTTTTTAAAATAGCAAGGCATGTGGCGTCTTTTTGGGAGCAAGCGAATGACAAACTGGCAAGGGACCTGAATACGAAAGGGCTAAATGAGGTTTTGAGAAGGCTGCTGAAGGGAAAAACGATTCCTGAACAATTTCCTGAGAATAAGCAAACCGAAGTGGTTCGCTTTTTTCCTTCTTACTTTGTTTCACCAAAGTTCATCCTGATTTGGGGATGGGGCGAATTAAATCTCGTTTATGATCTTACAGCATATGTGGACCAGCCATTGCCCGCTCCTTCCCCTTTTGAGATCAATGACACGCCGGCCACATTGGATGAAATCTCCTTTTTTGGCAAAGCGTTATCAGAGCCGATGCGTATACGGATTTTGTCTTTGATTGCAAGAAAGGAAGGAATCAAAGCCCAGGAGATGGCCGAAAAATTAGACCTGAACCCTGCCACGATCTCCAGGCACCTGAACATTTTGAAAAGTTGCAAGCTCATCACGGAAACCAAGCAAAAAAGCCATAATATTTACTTTATCAATCATAGCGAGTTCAGGCGCTGGGCAAAACAACTAGAAGGGGAGCAATTTTTAAAGGCTTTCGATTGATGCTTGATTCGGCCGGTTTGTTTTAGAAAGCAGCTAAGGTGCATTTCAAGCGCAACGGGTTGCTTTAGTCTGGGCACGTCCCTCGAGAAACACCGGCCGCACGGGCAAGCCTCTCTCCTGTACTTGGTGCAGCCGTGCATGTAGACTAAAAGGAGACAAAAGGTGAAAGCAGGTGTTGTTTTGGTATCCTATATCGTATTAAACAAACGGAAGATTGATGTGGAACGTTATCGGGAAGAGGACGTACAGGGGCTGAAGCAGATCGTGGTTGACTTCAAGGTCACAAGCGATGATTATCATGATATTGCCACCTTGCTGTATCAGGGAAAATTTGATGTGGAAGTGCCTGAAAAGGGGCTTGCTTTCAGGGGTGCGATCCGGGAATATTCTACTTCCATTACGAATCTATATGAAAAAGGCCAGGTCGGCGACTACCATTTAGCATTGCTGGAAGTGAAAGAAGGAGAGAACAAAGCGTGAAACTCAGTATTTTAGACCAGGCGCCTATTTCTTCCGGTCAAACAGCGAAAGACGCCCTGAACAACGCGATGGAACTGGCCCGTGCAGGAGAGTCATTCGGATACACGCGGTACTGGATTGCGGAACATCATGATTTGCCGGGTCTTGCCAGCAGTGCGCCCGAAGTGATGCTTGGATTTATCGGCGCGCATACGAGCACAATCCGGATCGGCTCCGGGGCCGTGCTTTTGCCGCATTATAAACCGTACAAAGTCGCGGAAGTGTTCAATTTGCTCTCCGTATTGTTTCCAGGCCGCATTGACCTCGGCATTGGCCGGGCGCCGGGTGGTTCTGCCGAAGCAACCAGCGCATTATCCGATCAATTTTTGCAAAAAGTGTACAAGATGCCGGAACTGGTGGAAGAATTGCTTCATTTTCTCCATCACGATTTTCCGGAAGACAATATTTTTTCCCGCGTCAAGGCTGCCCCTGTCCCGGCCGATCCGCCGCGTGCCTGGCTGCTTGGCACAAGTGGCAAAAGTGCCGTGTTGGCTGCCCGGTACGGCATGTCGTATGCGTTTGGCCAGTTCATGAGCGAACAGGATGGCACGGCAATTTTAAAGCAATATGAGCAGGCTTTTACGCCCCGTAAGCCGGGGGATGTGCCACAAACTTTGTTAACCGTTTCCGCAGTATGTGCCGAAACAGCTGAGAAAGCGGAAGAAGTGGCATGGAGTTCCCTGATATGGCAGCTGCAGGCGGAAAAAGGGGGACAAGCATCCGTGCCGTCTATTGAAGAAGCAAAATCTTATCCATTAACCGGAAAAGACAAAGAGAAATTGGCAAAAATGAAGCAAAACATGGTAATCGGGAATCCGCGACAAGTACACGCGGCATTCACCAGGTTACAGGAAAAATACGGAACGGATGAAATCATGATTTTGACGATTGCCCATTCTCCCCAGGACCGGATCCATTCTTACAGGCTTATTGCGGAAGAAGTGCTGGGGTGAAGCAAAGTACTGAATGGCCTTTAGCGGCAATAAAAGCCCACTTTTCCTAATTGATGGAAGATGTGGGCTTTTATCTATATGCTCCCCTAACTCGCCAAATGTCTAATGAAGGCTTGCTGAACGAATCCGATTTTAGTTTTCACCCAATTTATCAGCAAGCTCTAGAACTTTTTGCCAAAGCTGTCAGCATACTGTAAAAATCTGGGGATTTTGGTTATTCAGTAAGCCCTATGTTAAGGAAGCGCGGAAAAATGACATTGTTCCTTTACATAGAGGCTGTCTATGTTAAGGAAGTGTGGAAAAAAGACGTCCTTTCTTTACATAGAGTGCGTCTACGTTAAGAAAGCGTGAAAAAAAGACGTCCTTTCTTTACATAGAGCGCGTCTATGTTAAGGAAGCACGAAAAAACGACGTCCTTTCTTCACATAGGGCGCGTTTCAAAGTGTAAGCTTTTCCCTTCATTTTTTATAAAACCCTTGCATTAATTCTTGCCAAAGCTGCCAGCATCCTTGCCAAATCTAGAAATTTTGCTTATTCAATTCAGCAAGCCCTAATTAGAGGTTTTATCGAGACAGTTCTATCTAACCAGCGGATTGTCAATTAAACGCTCTCGTGCTTCAAGGTAATTTAATATTCGGGAAAAGTTCTAAGCATGTAAAGGAAGTATGGGATAAACCAAGTCAAGAGAAAGTCAAAGTACATTACGTGAAAGGCACAGATGTTTACTATTATTGGGGATATTCTCATGAAAATAACGAAATATCTTGTTTCATCATTTATTTTTAGTAGTATTATAGCCGAAAAAATAAATGGATCCAAAGAAGCATTGTTTAATAAAAAATACACTACAACTATAACCCGTCTTTAGAAACAGAGGCAGTGCCTTTTCTCGTAGATCCATCCATTTCATGACAAAATCGGAATTGGGAGAGGTGAAAAGGGTCTAATATCCCCAGCGTTGTTAACCCAAGTATGAACAGAACAACGCATGCAAAGAAAGGAATCGGCCAGGTTATTCCCGTCACCAAGTCAATGTTTTCCAATGAGTTTGGAAATCCTAAGACAACTGGTTAGGAGTGTGATCAAGTGGGATTGATGCAAATGGTTTTAATACTTGAACACCTAGCAATCCAAATACCACTTCAATAACCGCAAATTTTTTCAACCAGATCTCCTCCTGATCCAATCTTCCCGCCTTCCCGCTTTATCACCCGAATTGGCAAAAACCTGCTCGAAGTGAGAGCAGGTTTCTATTTTACTGTACATCTGAGGTGGTTTCATGCTGTTCCGTGATTAAAGTATTTTTCTTTTTTAAAAGAATAACAAAAGAAATCATCAAAAGCACGGATGCACCGATGAATGTAAAAATAATGTTGAACCGGTCTGAGACTGCCCCGGCCGCCACGGTAGAAAGCCCGAAAACGAGTGTGACCAAAGCATTTTGGGTGGAATAGATTTTCGGCAGCATCCGGTCGTCTGCAGTAGTTTGCAAGATCACTTGTAAAGAGATACCTTTAAGCTGGTCGAATATCCCGTTGGCCGCAATGAGCAGCAATGCTACCCATGGAACGGTATTGAAACCGAAAAACAGTGTGGTCAGGCACACCATCCCACTACCGGTGACCACAGTCAGGATCGGCCGGTTTTTGATGAGGGCGGACCTGTAGCCGACAAAGCCGGCCAGCAACATGCCGATAAAAAAGGCCGTGTTTAAGTACCCCCACCACGCAACCCCTGTTTTCAAGCGTTCCCGAATAAAAACATACAGGACGGCAGACAGCCAGGCCGTACTCGCAACTGTTTCAAAAACCATCAGCAAGTGAATCGTTCTTAACGCCCTGTTTTTAAAAATGATCTGCCATCCTTCCACCATTGCTTTCCTCAAAGCATTACCCTGTTTTTCCTGCCAGTTTGCGTGCTTCCTGTCCACAATGAAACCCATCATCAAGGTGGAAAGCATATACACACTAAAGGTGATCCAAAACATCCCGGTTGAACCGAATGAGGACAGGATGATCCCGCCAAGCGCCCAACCCCCTAATTGGATGGACTGGTCTGTAATAGAGACAAGGCTGTTTGCTTTTACGAGCTGATCCCGTGGAACAAGCCGGGGGATCATGGAACTCCTGGCAGGTGAAGCCCACCCGTCAAAAAATGAAATCAGCCCAACGAGCAGAAACAGCAAGGTAATTGTAGCAGGCTGAATGAAAACCATTGCGTAAACAGCTAATGCCATTAAGAGCAATGTTTTGATCAACTGCGAATACACCAGCACCTTTTTGAGCGAAAAACGGTCCAACAATATCGGTGCAATCAAGCCGCTGACAAACATCGTCAACGTGTTGGTGAATGGAACAAGCGACACAAACAGCGTCGATCCCGTGACAGAATAGACAAGGGAAATCAATGCGACAATATAAAACACATCCCCTGCATTCGCCAGGCACTGGCCAAACACCAGACATCCGAATGAGCGTTGCTTCACTGTGATCAAGCCCCTTTATTCAGTTTTTATAGCTGTTTAAGAGGCTTACATCACATTGGACAACGGCTCCTTTGGAAAGAATTTTTTGATAATAAATATTATAAAGTGTTTGGCGTTTGGCATCAATGCCAAAGTTGCCGCCTTTTAAATGTTTTAAGTCATGCATTGTACGGGATGTTAAGGATAAATCATAGTAATAAAGTTGGTGTATCTGAATGATTTTTTCCCTGTAGGAAAAGGGGGGTAATTTTCTCAATGGGTAATATTTTACACAACAACAATGTCTTATCATTCGTTCTTGTGTCACCTTTTCATTATAATAGACTCAAATATTTAAAAAATGAGGGATCATATTATGCTATTATTAGCAAATAATAAAATTATATTGAGGAGCATATCTGAAAAAGACTTAGACGGTTTATTCAGTTTATATGCTAATGAAGAAGTCATGAGATTTTTTGGAAGAATGGCTGCTAAAAACAAGCAGGAGGTTTTAAAACGCATATTCCGCA
>NZ_JARTJQ010000060.1:0-46489 GCF_036225245.1 Weizmannia sp. CD-2023 | reverse complement strand
ACGGAAGCAAGGAAAAGGCAGTACGAAAGGTACGGGGCGGAAGTTTGTAACGGTACAGTGCCAAACGAAATCTTTCTACAAAAAAATCCGCTCGCAAACAGCAGCAGTTTAATGCTCAGGCAGTGGGCAAGCAAGGACAACTTCAGCAGCCGGGCACAAATGAAAATTCTCAGGCTGGCAAGGACGATTTCAGATTTGCAAGGCAGCCGGGAGCTGTCAGAAGACGCGCTCTGGCAGGCATTGCAAATGAAAAGAAATCATCTTTTTGGAAAAAGAAAGGTGGATGCATATGCAACTTATAATGGAAGAAAAAGCGGAGTATTTGCCGCACGACCGCTTGTTTAAAGAACTTATCCAAACTTTTTTTGCAGATTTCATGGAAGCCTTTTTCCCGGAAGTAGCGCGGTGGATGGACTTTTCTGATGTGGAATTCCTCCAGCAGGATCTGTTTACAGACATCACAGCTGGTGAACAACGCAGAATTGATATTTTGGCAAAATTGAAATTAAAAGGGGAAGACACGGTTGTCCTCATCCATGTGGAACCGCAGTCTTATTATCAAATGGAATTTCCGGAACGGATGTTTATTTACTATTCCCGCATTTATGAAAAATATCGCTTGCCGGTTTTGCCAATTGCTGTTTTCAGTTATAATAAACGCAGGGAAACTCCTTCTCTTTTCACCGTAAGAATCCGCAACTTTGAGTCCATCCGTTTTCGTTATATGTCCATACACTTAATCAGGAAAAACTGGAAAGAATATATTCGAAGCAACAATCCCGTTGCGGCTGCACTGCTCAGCAAAATGGGGTATACAAAAAAAGAAAAAGTACAGGTAAAAGTAGAGTTCTTAAGAATGATGGCCCGCATGGAACTCGACCCGGCAAGAATGGCACTAATCTATGGATTTTTTGATTCTTATTTTAAATTAACGGATAAGGAGGATGAACTTGTGATGTCAAGCATTAAAAATCTGGATCCGCAAGAAGCCGACCAAATCCTGCGCCTGCCAAATTCCTTTTACGACAAAGGGTACAAAAAAGGGAAGGAAGAAGGAAAAGAAGAAGGAAAAGAAGAAGGAAAGGAAGAAGGATTGAAAGAGGGGTTGAAAGAAGGGGAAAGGAGAGCGGCATTAAGGATTGCCAAAAGAATGCTGGAAGAGAACCAGGATCTGGCATCAATCGCAAAATACACCGGGCTGGCAGAGGAAGAATTGAAAAAGCTGAAACAGAGCGGAGCAACCAGACTTAGGTGTGATCAATAAATACACTGGGTTGCCGGAAGAAGAAATTCAAAATTTTAAAATAGAACCGAGCAATCGGCTGCAATCGCATAAATTGTGAGCATCCGTGGAAAACTAGCCGCATCACTTCAATAAGGATGTGGAGAGAGTGGAAAAAGAGAACGGACGTGTTGAGCCGACACTTGCGACTGGCCTTGACGACCAGGAAGAGCTCGACCAAAAAGCAACGCCGGAAGAAATAGCAAAAGGTGAATATACGAAAGTGGTCAGATTGTCTCTGGATGAAGCAGATCCAAGTAAGGGTGAAGATTAATATGGCATCGAATTTTTTGGCAGGCCTAATTGCCTCCATAACCGCATTTTAAATGGCGATCCCGTATGAAAGTCCGCTATGGCGGCCATTTCTATTGCAAGTGATGCAAACAGAAAAGGCGGAAACTTTGAAAAAATGGTGCAACAAACGGATTGCATTTAAGCAGGGTGAAGGCGGCCTTGTTCCGGGGCCGCCCGTGCCAATCATTTGATATCAGCCTTTTCAGCCGTGAGCTGTTCGATTGTTTCCATTGCTTTTGCAATTTGCGCCTTCGTAAAGCTGCCAAGCAGGCGAAAGGATTCTTCGGGTTTTGCGGCATATGCTGCGACTTTTTCAATGGCCGCGCCATGATTTTCCGTCACATGCAGTGTATCCAGATTATAAGGAAAACCGAGTTTTTGATACAACGGAAGCAGTTTTTTCACTTCATTGATATCGCCTGTTGCCGCTAATTGGACAAGGATGCCGTAAGCCACTTTGGAACCGTGCAGAATGGAATGCGTTTCCGGCAGGAAGGACAGCCCGTTATGGATGGCGTGGGCCCCAGCCATTCTTCCGTATTCGCCGGCAAAGCCGCCGACTGTCCCGGCCGCGCCAATTATAATTTCAACTATATTGCGGAAAGCGTCGGTTATCTTCCCTTCGTTTCGGTCGTGTAATGCCTGCTCACTGTCGCGCAAGATCCCTTCATAAATCGCTTTTGCGGAGCGGAGGCCGAGTTCGACCATCACCGGCAAATGTTTCATGGAACGGGTGATGCCTTCTGCTTCATACCATTTGGCTAAAGAATCGCCAATTCCGCCCAGCAAATATTCGGCCGGTGCGTTCAGGAGAATACGCAAATCGATCAGGGTTAAAAAGGCGGAACGTTTGTAATAAGCGACATGACTGAATGAGCCGTCTTCATGATAAACAGCGGATAAAGGCGTATAACCGGCACACGTTCCGGCTAGCGTTGGAACGAGCACGACTTCACAGTTGAGCAGTTCTGCTGTTCCCTTTGCCGTATCGAGCACTTTGCCGCCGCCAATCCCGACGATGACATCTGCACGGCCTGCCTGTTCCGCCAGTTCTGCCATGTTTTTCTCACTTGCGGTATGATCGTACTGGAGCACCGGCCAGTTTTGCGGTACTGACGCAAATTCCTGAAATGCTTCGAATGATTTTACCCCAGTAATGACAACCGGATGCCTGAATTCTTCCAGCTTTTCTTCCAAATATTTGGCTGCTTCTTCTTCACATATGTATTGGTTTGGGCCGCTTCTTATGACTTGGCTGAGACGCATCTTACAGAACCTCCGTGATGTAAAAAATTTGATGTATGTCCAGCTTACGCCTAAATAAATTATATTTCAATAATTTTTTTATAAATGTCATAAGTACAAACTCTATTTTTTACAGATACTGGTTATCAAGAAATCTTTTGGTATAGAAACTTAACTAAGTATTGCAGCTCCATTGATTAGTCAAGTTTGGATAACGGAGTACGTGATTGAGATTACTTTATACATATAAGACAGATGTGCTTAATCAACAAAACAACGACTGACTAATGCAGCCGTTGTTTAATAAATTATTTTTGTATGGATTGAGAAAAGTTAAATTTTTTATGCTCAGCTTGTTGTCTGAGATCAATCTCAATTTGCTCAAGGCTTTTTCCTTTTGTCTCGGATACTTTTCGGGTTACAAAGATGAACGCCAGAACACCCATAATGCCATATATAATAAACATGGTTGAAATGCCAAATTGTTCAATCAATTTAGGAAAAGTTAAGGAGACAATTAAGTTTGCAAGCCAGTTTGTAACACTGCCAATCCCCATGCCTATGCCGCGAATTTTAAGCGGAAAGATTTCAGAGAGCATCACCCATACGACCGGTCCCCAGCTGAGGGAGAAAAATGCAATGTAAACAGCCAGGCAAATCACCGTTGTCCAACTGGCAGCAGTTGACGGGCCAAGTAAAGCGTTTACAATCCCCAGTACAAATAAGGCAAGAGACATACCGGCATTACCGATTAATAAAAGTGGTTTTCTACCAACTTTATCGATGATAAGAACTGCAATAGCTGTAATGATCACGTTAACAATCCCGATGCCTACTGTACCCAGAATAGCTGCAGATGCTCCTAGCCCGACGTTTGTAAAAGTGGTAGGTGCGTAATATAGAACGGTATTGCAGCCAATGATCTGTTGAAAGACTGCCAATCCTATGCCGGCAATTAATGCTGGCCGCACCCACGCTTGTTTTACTTCACTAAAACCGCCCTGATTTTTTTCAAGTTCGTTTGCTTGCTTGATCTCACGTATTTCTTCTTCAACGCCGTGCCCTTTTCTCATATAATTGAGAATCGTTCTTGCTTCAGGTTCTTTTCCCTGTTTCAAAAGCCAACGTGGGCTTTCTGGTAAAAAAAGCATACCGATTAACATCAGCAAACCCGGGATCAGCGCAAAACCGAGCATCCAGCGCCAGCTTCCTGTAGCAGCAAAAACATAGTTAATGATATAAGCCAATAAAATACCTGTCATGATCATCAGTTGATTCAAACTGGACAATGCACCGCGGATTGAAGTTGGTGCCATTTCTGATAAATACATTGGAACAAGGGTAGAGGCACTTCCGACTGCCAGGCCCAATATGACCCGGAAAAGAATTAAAACACCAGTATTTGGTGCCAACGCGGTACCTAATGCTCCAATACAGAAAACAGATGCTGCGATGAGAACGACTTTTTTTCTTCCCCATCTGTCAGACATTGCTCCGCTAATTGCGGCACCGATCATACAGCCAAACAGAATGGAGCTGACGACAATTCCTTCTGTCCAGGAAGTCAGGTGTAAATCATTTTTGATAAAAAGAAGGGCGCCGGAAATTACACCGGTATCATATCCAAATAATAATCCGCCCAAAGCGCCAAAAAAGTAAATCAAGCCATTATTGATTTTAAATTTCATCTGTTTTCCCTCCAAACCGCGATTCGTTTACTCTTCTTAAATCAAACAACTGGTGATTGATCGCGACGGTGTGCGGATAAACATCTTTATAAACCTGGTAAAAATCCCGGTAACGCTTCACGTTTTTCGGTACTGGCTCAAATGTCCGGTCCGTCCGGATAAAGGCGGCTGCGCAATCTTTGAGAGAAGAGAACCATCCCAATCCGCTTGCTGCAATCATGGCGGCGCCCATCCCGGGACCTTGTTCATTCTGAAGTTTGATAACTTTTGCTTGAAAAATATCAGCCTGAATTTGCAGCCACAGGTCACTTTTCGCACCGCCGCCGATGGATACCACGGTATCGATGTTCTTGCCATAGTTCCGAAAAATTTCAACACTTTCATTGATAGAGAAGGCAATACCTTCCATCACTGCACGGGTAAAATCCCGCCTGGTGTGTGAACTGTCAATGCCTGTAAAAGTGCCGCGGATTTTTGCATCGGCATAGGGCGTTCTTTCCCCGGCAATAAACGGCGTGAAAAGCAGGCCGTTTGCCCCGATCGAAGAATGCGCGGCTTCTTCCAGCAATGTTGCAAAATCTTCGCCTTTTGCGAATGTATCCTTAAACCAGGACAGACTGTATCCGGCGGCAAGTGTAACGCCCATTGTATAGTAAGCATCTTTCTGTCCATGATTAAAAAGATGCACTTTGCCGCCAAAGTTTTTATTGCTGTCTGATTCATATGAAAGGAATACACCGGATGTGCCAATGCTGCAAAGTGCTTTGCCTTCTTCTAAAATGCCGGCGCCAATTGCACCGCAGGCATTGTCCGCCCCACCGGCAAACACTTTGGTCGCAGGAGAAAGACCGCACGTCGCAGCGATGTCCGGCAATAATGTGCCGACTTCTGCTTCCGTCTCAACAAGCGGCGGGCAAATGCCGGCCGGGATGTCAAATGTGCGCAAAATATCCGTGCTCCACGATTGATTAACGATATCTAGCAACAGGGTGCCCGCTGCATCCGAGTAATCGATGCCAATCGTTCCGGTTAACCGGTAACGGAGATAATCTTTTGGCAGGAGAAAGACACGCGTTTTCCGGAAATTTTCCGGTTCGTACTGCTGGATCCAAAGCATCTTCGGAAGTGTAAATCCTTCCAAAGCCGGGTTTTTTGTAATTTCCAGCAGCTTGCCACCCAGTACTTGATCGATTTTTTTGCATTGTTCCGTTGTTCTTGTGTCATTCCAAAGAATGGCATTGCGGATGACTTGCAGATTTTCGTCCAGCAGCACAAGCCCGTGCATTTGGCCAGAAAAACTGAGTCCTTCAATCTCATCGCGGGATACTTCGGATTTTTCCGTTAGTTCTTTCAAAGCCTGAACTGTTTTTTCGACCCATTGTTCCGGATCCTGTTCGCTGTAACCCGGGTGCGGCTGCATTAACGGATAGGATTTGGAAACAGATGAAACCACCTGTCCATTTTGGTCAACAAGCAATACTTTAACAGAACTTGTCCCAAGGTCGACACCGATTGCATATTTCATCTTAATCTCCCCATTGAATAAACCGGCCGACCTTCATCCAGGCAGACCGGTTCGGAATTTTATGCATTTACACTTTGATAGGCTTCTTGCACAATATAATGGTTCAGCGTGTTTTTCAGTTGTTCCAGGCGGCCAGATTGATTTGTAATTTCTTTTTTATCAAGAATATAGTTTTCAAGTGATTTAAAATCAGCTTTGCCGGAAACGATATCGGCGCCGATGCCTTCTTTATAACTGCTGTACCGTTCTTCGATAAAGGCATCAAATACCCGGTCTTCAATCAGCCGGTTCGCCACTTTTAATCCAAGGGCAAAGCTGTCCATACCGGCAATATGGGCATAAAACAGATCTTCATCTGTGAACGAGGCGCGGCGTGTTTTCGCATCAAAGTTCAATCCGCCCCTGCCAAGGCCGCCGTTTTTCAATACTTCATACATCGCAAGTGTGGTGGAATAGAGATCTGTCGGGAATTCATCTGTGTCCCAACCGAGCAGCGGATCACCCTGGTTCGCATCCAAAGAGCCAAGCAAGCCGTGGGTACGTGCAACCCGAATTTCATGTTCAAACGTATGGCCGGCCAAAGTGGCATGATTTGCTTCAAGATTCAGCTTGAAGTGTTGATCCAAATCGTAAGTTTTTAAGAATGCAATAGTCGTAGCAGCATCAAAATCATATTGATGTTTTGTCGGTTCTTTCGGTTTCGGTTCAAGCAAGAACTGGGCATCAAATCCGATTTCTTTCGCGTAATCAACGGCCATATGGAAGAACCGTGCTAGGTTGTCCTGTTCTAGCTTCAAATCTGTATTCAACAAAGTTTCATAGCCTTCCCGGCCGCCCCAAAATACATAGTTTTCAGCGCCCAGCTCTTTCCCGACTTCAAGCCCTTTTTTCACTTGGGCGGCTGCGTACGCGAAAACATCTGCGTTGCACGAGCTAGCTGCACCGTGGACAAAACGTGGATTTGTGAACATATTGGCTGTATTCCATAAGAGTTTTACTTTGCTTGTTTTCATATAATCTTTAATCATGGCAACGATGACGTCCAGATTTTTATTTGTTTCCCTTAATGTATCGCCTTCAGGAGCAATATCGCGGTCATGAAAGCAGAAATAAGGGTTACCTAGTTTTTCAAAAAATTCAAATGCTGCTTCTACTCTTGCTTTGGCAAGATCCATGCCTGTGAAGCGATCCCACGGGCGGATCTTGGAGCCTGCGCCAAACGGATCGGTACCGCTTTCAGTAAAGGTGTGCCAGAATGCGACTGAGAATCGAAGCTGTTCTTCCATCGTTTTTCCACCAACGAGTTCTTTCGGATTGTAATGATTAAATGAAAGACCGCTTTTCAATTGTTTGCCAGAATAAGTGATTTTGCTGACATTTGGAAAATATGCCATCATTGTCCCCTCCTATCATTCATTGCAAGCGTATACATAGGGCCCTAGAAAAATAGCACTTTGTTTGTTTAACGGTTAAACTAAGTACATGTTCATAGTAGCACGGTCTTTTAAAAAAAACAACCAATTTTTAAGAAAAATTTTTGATATAATGATAAAAACCGATAATGTTTGTTTAGTGCCTTTACGAATGGAGAGATATTACAACATGCACATAGCGGACCAAAGTTTTATTAAAAATCAAAACCAGCGGGTGATTTTGAACGAGTTGATGAAACATGAGCAAATTTCCCGTGCCAAATTAGCAAAAATTACGAAATTAAATAAAGCAACGATTTCTTCCCAGGTATCGTTTTTGATAGAAAAGAAGCTTGTGAAAGAAGTGGGCACTGGCTTGTCGAGCGGTGGAAGAAAGCCGGTTATGCTAGTATTTAATGAAAAAGCCGGTTATGCTATTGGCGTGGATATTGGTGTGACATATATTTTAACAGTGCTTACTGATTTGGACGGAAACATGATTTACAGTGATTACTGTGAAATTGAAGATCCTTCTTTTGAGATGATAAAGCCGGTAATTATTGAAAGAATCCGGCTTGTTGCAAGTAAAGTGTCGTCTTCCCCGTACGGTATTATTGGCATTGGCGCGGGCGTTCACGGATTTGTCGATATGCAACAGAATGTGCTGTTTACACCGAATTCCGGCTGGCGGGATGTGGATTTAAAAGGCTTGCTGCAAACCCATTTTGATTGTCCTGTTTTGGTGGACAATGAGGCAAATGCCGGGGCATACGGCGAAAAATTGTTTGGCATCTTGAAAGGATGCAAAAATGGCATATATGTCAGTATTGGCATTGGTATTGGGCTTGGTATCATTGTTAATGATGAACTGTATCGCGGAAAAGAAGGCTTTTCCGGTGAAATGGGGCATATGTCGATTGACTTTAACGGCAGGCAGTGCGGCTGCGGCAATAAAGGTTGCTGGGAACTTTATGCATCCGAAAAAGCTTTTTATGATCAACTGTGCTTAGTAAAAAACAAACGCCGGATTACTTTGGAAGAAGTGACGAATTGGGTAAAGGAAAATGATGGTGAAACACTACGGGAATTGGATAAGCTGGGGTACTTTTTAGGAATCGGCCTTACGAATATTATCAATACCTTTAACCCCGAGGCGATTGTGCTTCGCAGTAATTTAATTCAGGAAAACCCGACCATTTTAAATTCTATACAAAGTACGATTGCATCCAGAGTGTCAAAATATGTCCGGCAGAACCATCGAATTTATTTGTCGCAGTTGCATCGGAATGCGACAGCAGTTGGGGCTGCGGCTTTTATTGTCCATCATTTTTTGATGGAGTCGGAAGAGCTTTACGGGAATTAAGGATGCTGCAGGTAACCTGGTGTTCATGTTAAAGCTAGGCCATAAAAGAAAAAGATGCGGAGCGCCCACGTGCAAACCACCAAAAAGACAAAAAGGGGCTCTCTGGACCCCTGAGTCTAAGCATGCATCAATCCGAAACCAGCATCATCAAAGTTTTAACATCCGCTCTAACGCCAAAACCGCATCCCGCGCTGTGTTTTCCTCTACTTTGATCACGTTTGTTTCTTTGCCCTCGATGATATTTTCCAGTGACCATAAAAGATGGGGCAGGTCGATCCGGTTCATGGTCAGGCACGGGCACATGACCGGATTTAACGAAATAATCTTTTTATCCGGATGATTTTTGATCAGGCGCTGCACCAGGTTCATTTCAGTGCCGATTGCCCAGGCGCTCCCGGCCGGCGCGTTTTCAATCGTATCAATGATGTATTTTGTGGAGCCGCTGAAATCTGACAGGGCAACCACTTCATGCGCACATTCCGGATGGACAATGATTTGCATATCCGGATATTTCGCGCGCACGAATTCGATATTTTTGATGGTAAAGTGCTCGTGCACGGAGCAGTGCCCTTTCCATAAAATGACTTTCACATTTTCCAGCGCGCCTTCGTAGATAAGTTCGTTCCGGATCGGGTCCCAGACTGCCATATCTGCGAGTTCCACGCCCAAATCAAATGCAGTGTTCCGGCCGAGATGCTGGTCTGGTAAAAAGAAAACCCGTTTTTTCTGGGTGAAGGCCCACTTGACCATTTTTTTCGCATTTGAAGAGGTAACGGTTGCCCCGCCGTTGCGCCCGACAAATGCTTTTATCGCTGCTGTGGAGTTGACATAGGTAAGGGGCAGCATCGTATCCCCGAACAAAGATTGCAACATATCCCATGCCCGTTCCGTCTGGTGGATGTCGGCCATGTCTGCCATCGAGCAGCCTGCGCGCATGTCGGGGAGAATGACAGTTTGTTCCGCTGATGTTAAAATATCCGCCGTTTCTGCCATAAAATGTACACCGCAAAACACAATATATTTGGCATTGCGGTTTTTTGCCGAAATTTGCGCGAGCTGCAGCGAATCACCGGCTGCATCAGCAAACTGGTATACTTCTTCACGCTGGTAGTGGTGGCACGGGAGGAAAAGTTTCGCGCCCATTTCTTTTTTGATGTCCCAAACCCGGTTTTCCATTTCTTCTTGCGCAAGGGACTGATATTTTTCCGGCAAAGCCGTAAGTTGTAACGTTTTCAGCAGGCTCATAAAGCAACCTCCTTCGTATTTTCCACGATTGCACTGATATCAAGTATTTGATAGGAATGGGTCAAAAATCCGAGCGAGATCCAATCGACGCCGGTTTCAGCATAGCTCCGGATATTTTCCATTGTGATGCCGCCTGATGCTTCCGTCGCAATATGGGGCGGCACGAGCGGCAGCCATTCGCAGACTTCTTCCGGTGTGCGGTTGTCAAACATGATGATGTCGGCACCGGCACGGACAGCCTCAAGCAGATGGTCCTTTGTTTCAATTTCGACTTCAATTTTTACGGTATGCCCGATGGATGCTTTCACTGTTTCCACGGCTTTTGTGATGCTGCCGGCAAATGCGATATGGTTGTCTTTCAGCATGACACAGTCGTACAGCCCGCGCCGGTGGTTGAATCCGCCGCCTGCTTTAACGGCGGATTTTTCAAGCATCCGGAGGCCAGGGGTTGTCTTTCTTGTATCGCAAATCTTTGCATGGGTGCCTTTCGTCTCACGGACTGCAGCGTTTGTTGTTGTTGCAATGCCCGACATGCGCTGGACGAGATTCAGGATTACCCGCTCTCCGGAAAGGAGGCTTACAATGGGCCCGTGGATTTCTGCAATGACCGTACCTTTTTCAATCCAGGCACCGTCCCGGGGGAAAATGCGGGGTCTCACCGTACTGTCCAGGATACGGAAACCTTCTTCTATCACATCTTTCCCACAGAAAATCCCGTTTTGCTTTGCAATGAACGTTAATTTGCCCGGCTGATCCGGCGAAAAAATATATTCCGTATTGATATCGCCTTCCCCAATGTCTTCCATGAAAAAATCTTTAAGCATGGATTGAAGTTTGAGCTTGTTCATAAAGTCCCCTCCTTGCGATCAAGCCTTTGTTTTTTGCATGAATGAGATGGATACCCTGCCAGTCGCTGCTTTCATCCGGGTAATCGGCGCGGATATGGGCACCACGCGATTCTTTCCGGAAAAGCGCCGATTGTGTGATGAAAAAGCTGTTGGTAAACATAAAGACTTTTTCTATTTCTTCCTTTGTAAGATGGTCGAGTGAAAAAGCGGAAAACGTATCAGCCCCGCGTGCTTCGAGCCACCGCAAAAGATGCCGCAACCCGGTTTCCGTACGGATCACACCGGCATTTTCCATCATTTTTTCCTTCAATGCTGCGGTGTCTAGCCGGCGGGCAATTTCCGGATTTAAAGGAGGGCGGGCGATTTCTGCTGTTTCGCCGCCCGATGCTTCAGGTTCCAATGCATTTAAAAACGCTGCGAGCCGTTTGCCAAATACGAGCCCTTCCAAAAGCGAATTGCTGGCGAGCCGATTTGCACCGTGTACGCCGCTTGCCGCGGCTTCCCCGATGGCATACAGCCCGTTTACCGTTGTTCTGCCATATGTATCCACTACGATGCCGCCCATAAAGAAATGGCTGCCCGGGACAACAGGCAACAGGCCGGAATGGATATCAATGCCGCTTTCCCGGCAAATCCGGGAAATGGTCGGGAACCTTTTTTCAAAGTGTTTGATTTTACGGATGTCCAGAAAAACTTTCTTTCCGCTATGAATCGTTTGATGAATTTGGTGGGCGACCACATGCCTGGGTGCCAGGTCTTTTAACGGGTGGACACCCGCCATGACAGGCGATCCGTTTTCGTCCACGAGTACTGCACCTTCTCCGCGGACGGCTTCGGACACAAGGCCTTTCGCGCAGCCTTCCGCATACAATAATGTCGGGTGAAACTGGACGAACTCCATATCTGCAAGTTCCGCGCCGGCCCGGTATGCCATTTGAATCCCGTCGCCGATGATTTCCGGGTGGTTCGAGGTAAAAGGATACAAGCTCCCTAGCCCGCCGGTTGCGATTACGGTATGATCGGAAAAATAACGGCGGATTTTACCGGCGGCCGTTTTTGTTTTTACACCGGTTACGCGTCCTGTTTCTGCGGATACGATTAGTTCAAACGCCAGCTCATGTTCGATCATCCGGACGTTTTTTCCAAGTTGCCCGAGAAGATGTTGAATGACAAATTTGCCGGTTGCATCGCCGCCGCAATGGAGAATACGGTGCACTGTATGGGCGCCTTCAAGCCCTAAATCAAGCCCGCCGTCCGGCCGCCTGTCTACGGGAAGCCCGCTTTTTATGAGTGCTTCCGCTACAGCCGCACCCTCTTTCACCAATTTTTCCACTTCTTTTTCATCATGGTGCCGGCAGCCCGCCCGGATCGTGTCTTTCACATGCAATTCAAAACGGTCTTCCGGCGAGAGGACGGCTGCGATCCCGCCTTGTGCTTTGTAGGAATTGCTCGTTTTTACCTGCGCCTTTGTGATGATCGTCACTTCGTAGCGGCTGTCCAAGTGCACGGCCAACTGTAAGGCGGCAATCCCGCTTCCCAAGATACATATTTTTTCTGTCATCGGTCTCCCTACTTTACATCTGTCTTGACACCTATCTTTGCACAAAATTAAACTGAATACAAGTACTTTTTAGGAGGCTAGCTATGTTTTATTTTGATTATGCGGCAACGACAAAAATGAGTGAACGGGCACGGGAGACGTTTATGGAAGCGGCCGAATCTTTTTACGGAAACAGTGAAAGCCTGCATGACATCGGGACGGATGCGCGGGCGGTTCTTGAAAAATCGCGGGACTTGATCAGCAGCTATCTCGGCATACCGGCTGAAGGGCTGTATTTTACTTCAGGCGGGACGGAGGGGAATTTATTGGCGATTGTTTCGCTTGCAATGGGAGCTTCCGGAAGGGGAAAACATATCATTTCGTCGATGGCGGAGCATGCGTCCGTCCATTCGGCGCTCGGGTTTTTGGAAAGGCTGGGATTTGAAGTGACAAGGCTCCCGTTTACAGAAAAAGGGACGGTGGATGTTAAGAAGCTTGAAGCGGCGATCCGGCCGGACACGGTGCTCGTTTCGGTTCAGCATATTAACCAGGAAATCGGCACCATCCAGCCTATTGAGGAAATTTCCCGGATGGTAAGAAGGCGGGGGATCCTGCTTCATTCCGATTGTGTGCAGTCATTTGGCAAGGCCGATGTAGCGCGCATGATCCCTTACGTCGACAGCATCACCCTCTCTTCACACAAAATTCACGGGCCAAAAGGGGTCGGAGCAGTGTACATTCACCCCTCTTGTGTCATGGCGCCTGTTTTTCCGCATTTATCCCATGAAAAGGGGTTCCGCGGCGGGACGGTGAATGTGCCCGGCATTGCCGGATTTGCTGCCGCTGTCGAGGAAATTTTGATAGAAAGTGAGCGGGACTGGGAATACCGGACTGCATTAAAAGAGGCAACCGGCGGGGCGGTTGTTTTTATAGAAGGGGAACGGGCGATGCAGCTTCCTTCCATCGTCGGCTGTATGATTACAGGCGTTCAGGGGCAGCTTGTTTTATTGGAGTGTAACAAAGCGGGATTCGCGATTTCAACCGGGAGCGCCTGCCAGGAACATCATGAAGGCGGGAGCAAAGCAGTTGAAGCAATGGGATACGCGGAGGAAGCAATGGATCAGTTTTTCAGAATTTCCTTTGGGCGCCATACAACAAAAGAGGAGATCCTGTCACTCGGAGAAACATTAAAAAAGATTGCGGCTGCGCACAGTGCCGGAACCGCTATGCAAGACCTGTTTGCCCGTTGAATCCGGCGGGGATTATATATAAAGATGGATTTGGGAGTGGCTTGTGTTTCAAGCAGTTGGCAAGACGGAAAGAGGATGAAACAGCTAAGAAAAATATATAAAATTGCAATGAAAATGATTGACAAAATCAATAGATTGTTATTATAATTTAGAAAACCCGTGGTGCTAGTTGAGCGTTAGAACTCAACTAGCCCTAGTGTGACCAGCGAATAGGCTAACAATATGCCGTCGAGCGCTACTTCAAATCCGATCATGGAATTCGCTCGAATCTCTGTGATCCGGTATTGGTCAACCAGAACCGAGAACACCGTCTCGATCACTTTGCGTTTTTGTTGGATCCATTTCTCCCATGCCTCGGACGAGCAATGTTTCTGGTTTTTTCGAGACGGAGTCCAAAGCGCCATTTGGTATTCTTCGTACAGCCTTTTTTGCAACTCACGGCTAATGAATCCTTTGTCCCCGAAGTTATAGGGATGAGGAATTTGAGTCATCACGCTTTCAGCGGCGATACGATCATGGCAGGATGCTTCCGTCACCACATAGCCCATGGGCAACCCTTGATCGGTCACTTGAAGGTGCAGCTTCAACCCATAGTACCATTGCTTTTTTGAAGCGCAATACCCGATGTCTGCGATCTCTTGAAACCGTTTGACGCGATGCATTCTCGCAGCATGGCACAACTCTAACGGCAAGCTATCGACGACGGCATAGGCATGATGTTGGCCGCGTTTCGCCAGCTTATGGCGGATCCATTTGATGGCGAAGCGCAGCGCTCGACAACGGCGGTTGTACCGGGAACGTTCGAGAAACGAGCCGTTTGTGAACAAATTTCCAGTGACAAAGCGATGCCATGCCCGTTCGGATGTAAAACCGAGCAACTTTCCTAAAATATGAATCGCGATGACCACGGCGTCTTCCTGTTTGACCAAATGGCGGTTGCGGCGCTGCAGGTACATCTGAATCGATGACAGTTGGGCAGAGACAAAAAAGAAAATGGCGGCATATTGCTTTTGAATCTTGGTCCGATCTGTAGTAAAATGAAAGTGCTCTTGCATGGGGATTCTCCTTTCGAATGGTAGGTTGCACTTTCATTCTACAGGAGATCCGCCAGGCAAGGGCTATTTTTATGCTTGATCAAGTTTATCTAGCACCACGGGTTTTAGAAAATAAAATTCTAATCAAAAAACAGGCCTTCTCCTATTACAAATGTCACCACTGGTTACATTTTACTCTAGGGTAGGCGAGGGCCTAACTGTTTTCCAAAATTACGGTTGTGGGAAGAAACGGTGATGGCATAGAGCAGTTGTGTGTACAGCTGTTTCACTGGCTCAACTAAGACCTGTTTTCAAGAGCGAATCATCCGAATATCTAGATCATCTGTATGATTATATAGATTTATGTAGATTTTCGGAACCAGCGTATATGGAAGAATATTTTGCTGTTGACAGCTTCCCCAGGATGGTGATATATTTACCTCGAAAAGGTTAAGAAGCTCGGGAACTTAACCAAAAAGGGATATAATAAGACCGTCAGTCGGAGACGGTGTCTTTCAGTGTTGTGAGGTGCTTAGCAATCGGAGCTAAGTACAAGAGAATCAGAAAAGGCGTCAGCATCGAAGCTGGCGCCTTTAGTATGTCAAAGGGGGAAACCAAATGTGAAGAGAGTGATGGTCTTTATTGATGGCAATAATTTCGAAGCGGCTCTTACTGCCTTGTACGGGTCTCAGCAGAGGCTGGACTATTTAAAGTTGGCAGAATACGTGGCTGCCCGGAGAGATGGGATCCTTCAGCGCATTTATTATTACACAGCAGTCGGAAGTTTGGATAAAGAAAAAGCGGCAGCAACGAAATTATTTATTGATCATTTAAACAAAAAGGTTCCAAAATGTATCGCGAAACTGGGTTATTTAAGTGTTGTGGGAATAAATGCGCTAGGCAAGCCAATTTTTACAGAAAAAGGAACAGATGTAAATATAGCGGTAGATTTGGTGTCACTTGCTTTTAATAACGGTTATGATGAGGCAATTTTATTCAGTGCTGATACGGATTACGAAGCAGCCATTAAAATGGCCAGAAGTTTGGGGAAAAATGTGGTTGCCGGTGTCGTAGATCAACAAAAAGCGGGTTATATGAAGGATCTTTGTGATGAGTATATTACTTTAAAAAAAGAAGACTTTAATCAGTGCATGCGTTAATGAAAAAGTAAAGCTGCCCGGAGTCCGAGCCTCAAGGCAGCCAATGATGCGCTTGGCTGTATAGTTCGAATCTGTACAGCCTTCTAATCATGAGTATGAACGGACAACACGGGTTCATACCCATTTTCTTTCGACATTTTTATTCCCATTTGAAAGAATGAAAAAACCTGTCTGCCATGCCATCCGTGTGGGAATCGCTTTATGGATTAAAATACGCGTGGTTTCCGCCATAAGAGGAATAGCTTCCTAAAGGGCACAACTTTTAATATACATAATATCTGAATTTTTTAAAAGGAAACAAAAAGTTTCCTGCTTGTCTGTTTAAGCATGCGCCGAAGTGGGGAAAGGTATTTTGCAAAATGTACAGAAGCGCCAAAGTGCATTTGACTTCATTGAAAGTTTGGATATATTATAAATTAGAAATTTTTCCATCATGGAAGCTTCAAAAAATATCATGCAAAGAAAACTGGATAAAAAAATTTTGCTTATACATCCTAAAAGATAGCAATACCCGCCGGACATCCCGGGAAAAATACGGGTGTAGCGGGAAGAAACACGCTGGCACTTAAATATAGCCTGATTTCGAATGATCTATTTTGCGAATTTGCGTTGATGCTGGTACGGTGAGCAGCAGCAGGAATGTTTTTATTCTCTATCATATAAGAAATGAGAGGTGGGTATGATGGACTTAAGTCCGAAAGAAATTGCGGATGTAGCAATTGAAAAAGGAATAGCGAAAGCGAACAGCTCGTTTTTGTCGATGGTGGTGCTTGGTTTTTTGGGCGGGGCTTTTATTGCAATCGGTTATTTGGCTTATATCCGGGTGACCGGCACGATGCCAGCGAGCTGGGGCAGTTTTGACACATTTATGGGTGCCGCAGTGTTCCCGACCGGCCTGATCTTGATTTTGGTTGGGGGCGGCGAGCTTGTCACCGGCAATATGATGGCCGTCAGCATGGCCTGTTTTGACAAAAAGATTAACATCTTGCAGCTTATCTGGAACTGGTTGTGGATCACCATTTTTAACCTGATCGGTGCGCTGTTTGTGGCCTACTTTTTCGGGCATTTTATCGGCCTGACAGAGGGGGATTTTTTGGCGAAAACAGTTCACACGGCAGAAATGAAGACAAGCGCACCTTTTTGGCAGGCATTTGTCTCCGGGATCGGTTGTAACTGGCTTGTCAGCATGGCAGTCTGGCTTTGCTACGGCGCCAAAACGTTTGCAGGCAAAATCCTCGGCATCTGGTTTCCGATCATGGCTTTTGTGCTGATTGGGTTCCAGCACGTCGTTGCCAATATGTTCATTATTCCGGCCGCTATTTTTGCGGGGCATCTTTCATGGATGTTATTTTTGAAAAATATCATTGCCGTTTTCCTCGGGAATGCGGCAGGCGCAGTTGTGTTTGTCAGCATGCTCTACTTTATCGCATATAAAAAAGAAGGGGTGCAAAAGACAGACACTGCACTTTGAAAGGGAAGGCTTCTCACAAAATGGGAAGCCTTCCTTTTTTGGCTTTCGGTAAAAACAGAATCGCTTTTTCAGCCATTGCAGAAAAGGATGCAAATTTGAATAGGCTACGCAGAATGGGAGTGAGTCAGCAAGAATGCAAATATCTGATAGAAAAAGCAGCAAAAACTTTGTACCCCGCCTGGTTCTAACGGAGAAAGAGCCATTACCAAGCCCTTCGTAATAATGGGTATCACAGTGCTTCCCGAGCAAAGCTCCACTTGCTTCCGCTCCCTATTCACACAAATTTTGCATGATTCTACAAATTTCCGCAAAGGATTGATATAATAGATATATAGTCTCAGACATTGGATCTGTTACTTATGGGACATCGTTTTTTGGAAAAACAACCTGTTCATAAATTGCAGATTGATGATGGGTACATTGTCCTATGGATATCTTTACGGATTCCGGTTTGCAAGGGGATACCCATTTTAAAAAACAAATCTATCGCGGTGGAACCAGGGGGAAGAGGATGAGCAAACTACTACATACGACTGCAGCAAAAAAAGCACTGGCTAAAGTTGAAAGGGTGGCTGAAAAGGTAAGGCAGGTTTGGGATTCGCAAAAGTCCATTGAAGAACAGGCCGATTCCATTCGTTCCCTGCTTGATCAGGAACTTGCGCGGGATGAATACTTTGTGATTGTGGATGAAAACGGTGTGGGTTATATCCATACGAACCGCCTCTGGGAAGGAACCATTTTTAATGACAAAGTGGGGCTGGCTGCTGCCAGTACCAATACTGGCCTATTACAGATGTACCCAAGAGATACGGGGGAAGTGCTCATTGATGCCTCGTGCCCGCTTTTGACTGGCCCAAATGGAAAGCGCTTTAATTTGCGGATGGGCAGGCTTGTTCATCAGCCGTTTATCGGTCTCCTTTTTGGGGGGATAGCGGTGGTGTCGAGTGTAGCAGCATCATTGGCCGCCTATTTTTTTCATCAAGACCTGGTGGAAACAGGCAGTGTGTTCAGCATTACCCTTTTCGTCAGTCTTGTGCTTAGTTTGGTCGCCTATTTGATCATCACTCATCAGCTGCGACATTGGTATGCGGTTACAAGAAAAATTTCATCGGGGGACTTGAGCGCAATGGTGAAGACAGTAGGGCTGCGCAATGAGTTCCATCAAATCGGCTATGAAATAAATAAAATCATTTTAGGGATCCGGGCAATGATCCGTGACTTTAAAAATGGAAGCGAAACAGTGGAACAGATAAGCAAGGAACAAGAAATGGAATTGCAGCACATTTCCGCAGCTTTTGAACAAATCTCTGCAGCCGTCCAAACTTTTCGGAGCGGCGCTGAGATTCAGGGCAACTCGGTTGGAAATGCGAATGAGATGGTGGAAAAGATGATGGAAAAGGTATGGGAAATGCAGGAAGAAGCGGAGAATGCTGTTGCCGGGGCGGATGAAGCACTGAGGGATGCAAGTAAGGGAGAACAGGCTGTACAATTGGCGAAAAACCAAATGAAGGCGATTCAGGATGAGGCTTCAAATACAGCGTCTAATATCCGTTTGGTAGCCGAAGAAGCGAAAACGGTCATGGAAAAGGTGTCGGCCATTACGGAAATTTCCAAGCAAACGAATATGCTGGCACTTAATGCCTCGATTGAAGCGGCACGGGCTGGCGAGGTCGGAAACGGTTTTGCGATTGTCGCCAATGAGGTGAGAAAACTGGCGGAAGGGACAAATGTATTCGAACATATCATGTCCTCTATGAAAAAAACAAGGGAAGATTTAGAAGCAGCTGTTGCGCAGGTTGAACATAATGTAAAGGCGATCGATAAGGGAATGGAGATTGTTTCGCAAACCGGTGAGACCATTATGCAATTAACAAAGAGCGCCGTCCGGACACAAGACATGGTCATCCATAATCGCAAGTCTGTTCAAAACATCACGGAGGAGGGGGAAAAGCTTCAGGAAATGATAAAAGAAATAAAAACGATTACGGAAGATTTCACCAAAACAGTGGCTGAAACGAACGCCAGCATGGAAATTCAGGTGGAAGGCGTAAATTCGATCGCTCAGAATGCAACACAGCTGGCATCGGAAGCCAAGCATCTTAACCGCATTGTGAAAAGATTTCGGGATGGAAAAGACATTTTTTAAAAAGGGGACGCCCATTTCGCAAGCGCGACGTGGACGCCCATTCTGAAAATAGGGGGAGTGATTTTCATTTTTTACGGATGCATTCATTGCGGTATGGGTGTTCCTCCTAAAAAGAACCCTAAACCAAGCCTTAATTAAGATAACTTAAGAAACGGGTTATAAAAGCGGCTGCCGTTGTGAAAGGTGACAAGCAGTGAAGCAACCAAGATGGCCAAAAAGACAGCCATTGTTGCATAGTCCTTTAACTGAAAAGGGCGTGCACTGTACCAGGTGCGTTTTTTATTTTTTCCGAAGCCGCGTAGTTCCATCGCGTTGCTGATGGTTTCGATTTTATCAAGGCTCGACAAGATGAGCGGAATCAGGATGGTTGCCGCGTTTTTTATCCGTTTCGGCAGCTTTTCTTTGCGCGACATATCTAAGCCTCTTGCCTGCTGGGAAAGGGCGATATTGTGAAAGTCCCGCTGAATATCGGGAATATAGCGGAGCGCTAGGGCAACCGCAAATGAAATCCGGTAGCTGATCCCGATTTTATTGAGCGATGCAGCAAACTCGCTTGGATGCGTCGTTACAATAAACAGAAGTGCGGCTGGAATGACCGTGAAATATTTGAGTGTAATGTTAAACTGGTAAAAAAGCTGTTCCCACGTGATATTGTACCGGCCGGCAATCGAGAACAGCACATGGCTTGTCCCGTAAATTTTTACACCCTGTCCTGGCGAAAAAATATAAATCGCAATGTTATTCAAAAGCAGAAAAGCCAAGATAAAAAGCAAAATAAATAATACTTCCCGGATCTTGATGCGTGAAATGTAAAAAATAACAAGGCTTAAAAGAAAAAGGAAAAGAAGCACACGTGTATCATAGGTAAGCATGGCAGCAAAAGACCACATCAAAAAGAGAATCAATTTTGTCGCACCAGTCAATTCATGGACGGGGGATTTCCGCTCGATATAAGACAGCATTTCGGTTGCCATTTGTCTGTAGCCCCCTTTCGTACGTGATAAAGCGTTCCGTGAAACTTTCCGGGTTCAAATGTAGCCGGTTTGCAAGCGCATAGAGGGATGTCTCTTTTAAATTGGCACGTCGGATTATATCAGGATGAGTTAAAATTCCGGCAGCCGAACCGTCGGCAATTTTTTCTCCGTCTGCAAGTACAATGGCGCGCGGCGTATACTCCAGCATGAGGTGCATGTCATGGGTGATGAAGAGAATTGTGATGCCTTTTTTGTTCAGTTCCACCAAAAACTCCATGATTTCATGGTAATGCATATAATCCTGGCCGGCAGTTGGTTCATCGAGAATCAAAATATCCGGTTCCAGTACGAGAATAGAAGCAATGGTCACCCTTTTTTTCTGTCCGAAGCTGAGCGCGGAAACAGGCCAATTCCGAAAAGGGTAAAGACCGCAAAGCCGCATGGCATTTTCTGTGCGTTTTTTGATCTCTTCCGGGGCAATTCCCCGGTTGGCCAGACCAAGCGCAATTTCATCGAAAATCATATGTTTTGAGATCATCTGGTTCGGGTTTTGCATGACCATGCCAATCCGAAGCGACCGTTCTTTAATGGTGTCGTTTGTGATGTCCTTCCCTTTGTAAAAAATTTTTCCGGAAGAAGGTTGTTCAAAGCCGCAGATCAGACGTGACAATGTTGATTTTCCTGCACCATTTTTCCCGACAATGCTTACCATTTCCCCTTTTTGGATGGTGAAAGAAAGGTTTTTGAGCACAGGCTGCCCGGGTTTATACGAAAAAGACAAATGATGGATTTCAAGCACCGGCTCTGTTTCGATGCGGGCAACCGGCTTTTTAGCATGTTTATACCAGTTTAAAAGGGCGTCTTTGCACCGGCCGAGTTGAAATGTATCCAGGTGGGCCGGATGCATCTCAGGTGTGATGTGGCAGCCGGCATATTTTGCAGCTTTGACATAAAGCGGCTCCCGGATATGACACGTTTCCAGCACGGAAGAAGAAAGCAATTCATCCGGCGTACAATCGCTGATCATGTTGCCTTCATCCATCACAATGACTCGGTCTATTTTTTCAGCTAGCACATCCTCAAGCCGGTGTTCAATGATTATGACGGTCACGTTTGCTTTTTGTCGGATGTCCGAAATAAGCTGAATGGCTTGCTTTCCGGTTCTCGGGTCGAGATTTGCGAGCGGTTCATCAAACAAAAGAATTCCTGTATTGTCCACCATTACACCAGCAAGAGACACTTTCTGCTTTTGGCCTCCTGATAATTCATGTACACGTGCTGAAAGCTTGTTTTCAATACCGACTGTCCGTGCTGCTTTATCAACGGCATCATGCATATCACGAAGCGCAAGGCCCTCATTTTCCAGGGCAAAAGCGATGTCCTCGCCGACGGTTAAGCCAATGAACTGTCCGTCCGGATCCTGTAGCACTGTCCCGACTAATTTGGATATGGAGAAAATGTCCATAACTTTTGTTTCTTTTCCGTTTATCTTTAAACTTCCGGATACTTCGCCTTTATATGAAAAAGGAATGAGGCCGTTGATGCAGTGGCCGAGTGTGCTTTTCCCAGAACCGGACTGGCCGAGGATTAGTACGCTTTCTCCTTCATAAATTGTTAAATTGATATCGTGCAGGGTAGGGGTGGCCTGACTTCTGTATTGAAACGTATAATTCTGGAATTCAATGACGGGCTTTTTCATCTTTTCCTCCCGGTATTCTATCATTCTTTTCGGAGACTACCGCTTTTGCTTCTCGTTTTCGAGTAAGCAGTAATCAGCAATGTTCCGATAATCCCGACTGTCACCATGTTGGACACACCCGCGACAATGCCTTGTAAAAATACTTTATTGGCAGGTTCCGCATAGATAAGGATGTCGAGCAAAGGGGCAACAAGAAACCATCCGATTGCTTGGGCAATGACTTGTACGATATTAAACAGAAAAATCTTTTTGCCGTCTAGAATGCCGGATTCGATGTCTATTTTTTTCGAAACAAGGCCGAATAAGAAGCCGACAAGGGTAGAAACGATCACCCAGCTCCACCAGATAGACCCGTAGGAAATGGCATCCTTTAAGGCGTGTCCGATCAGACCGATCAGGGCGCCTGCAACCGGGCCGTATACAATCGACATAAGGGCAAGAAAAGCATAAGACGTTTCAATGGTTGTATTCGGGATACCGGTCGGGATGGAAACAAACCTGCCCAAAATAATGAAAACGGCAGCGCCAATCCCGATTGCAACAATTGTGACGATCGATCTTCTGTTTGATTGCATGTCGTGTTCCCCCTATTTTTGATATACAATTTTCGGTGCTTTGCGGATGGTAATGTTCCATTTGATACCGGTATCGATATGGTAGGCTTTTGCGAAAGAGCCCTGGTTGATGGCGATGCCGAGTTTGTACAGGGAATTGATGTACAAAAGCGGTTCGCCAATATGGCTGTCGGCAAAAGAATGGCCGAATGTCATAATGTTTTTATAATGCTGGCGGGATTCGTTAAAAATCGTGACTTCGAACGAATCGCCGTAGTTGACGTCCAATTGCCTGAACAAGGAAGAATCAATATTGGTCCATAAATTGCCGAAACGGACATCCAGCGTATCGATCGTGCCTGTAATCACGCCATCCTGAAGCTCCGGTGCTTTTCTCGGCAGTTCAATAATGGAGTCAGCCGGAATTTCCGGCCCGATTTCTTCAAAACGGATTACCCCGGCAGCCAGTTTCGCGCCGGTGTAGGCATACACATCACGGCCGTGAAACGTATACGATTCTTCTGAATGCGGGAGCCGGTTGGTGGTTTCGTCAATTTCTCTGGCGGCCACAATTGTGTCTTTAATGTGGGTCAGGGTGCCGTTATCCGGTGTGATGATGTACTGGCCGTTTGCCGTTTTGGCGGCAATGCTGCGCCGATCGGATCCGACACCGGGGTCGACCACGCTCACAAACACGGTATCCGCCGGCCAGTAGGAAATCGTCTGGTACAGCCGGTAAGAAGCTTCCCAAATATGGTAGGGTGGAATTTCATGGGTCAAGTTAAAGATTCGGAGCGCTGGGTCAACCGAGACTGCTACCCCGTTCATCGCGGCTACGGCACCGTCGCATAATCCGAAGTCTGTTTGAAGTACCAATGGTTTTGTCATATCATTTCCTCCTTGAATTTTGAAAAATAAAAAACCACGCCCCTATACGATAAGGGCGTGGTTTGAATTCACGCGGTACCACCTTCGTTCACTGGTTCACTGTTTACTCACATAAACAGCCTTAGCCAGTACGGGAGCCTGCAATCTCCTTATACTGCGGCGCTTTAACGGGCGCTCTTCCCGCCGGAACCTACTTACGGTTAAGCTTTCAGCACGGAACTCCAAGGCCATTTTTCCGGTTCGTCCTTTTGCTTCTTTTCAGCAACCGAAGCTCTCTGTGAAAATTCGTGAACCGTACTTTTCCTTTTCCTCGTTTTTGGAATGAACTTTGAATTCATTATAGGATTAATCATTTGAAATTTCAAGATAAAATTTTATAATTTTGCTTTTTCATCAAATCCCGTCTTCTATCCTGAAAATATACATCAGCTGATTTTCGTCTTTTTGCTGGTGCTGCTTACTCCGGTATGGGCGTCTAATTGCGGCCGTGTCGTTTCCGAGTTGTTGCAGATGAAAACGGCACGGTTTCTGCCGCTCCGCCGGTTATTGTGCCGTATACCCTCCGTCCAGCACGGCTGCCTGGCCGGTAATGCCTTTTGCTTTATTGCTAGCCAAAAAAACGGCATAATCAGCAATTTCTGTGACAGAAAGCAGCCGTTTTTGCGGGACAAGGGGATAAATCACTTCCTCAAGTACTTTTTCAAAAGGCACTTTCCGCGTTTTTGCCAGGTCTTTCAGCTGGTTGCGGACAAGCGGCGTGTCGACATAGCCCGGGCAAATGGCGTTGACACGAATGCCATGCTCCGCTCCTTCCAAAGCGGCTACTTTCGTCAACCCGATCACCCCGTGTTTGGCGCTGTTGTAGGCGGCTTTGCCGGCAAATCCGATCAGGCCGTTAACAGATGCCATGTTTAAAATTGTACCGCCGCCCTGTTTTTTCATGATGGGAAAAGCATGCTTGATGGCCATAAAAGGGGCTGTCAGCATGACTTTAATCAGCAGCTCAAACTTCTCTGTCGGAAAGGCTTCAATCGGCGAGACGTACTGGAGCCCTGCGTTGTTAACAAGAATATCCAGACGGCCGAATGTGCCTGCCGTTGTTTCGATCACTTGCTTCAAGTCCTTTTCTATCGTGACATCACATGGTGCAGAGACAGCACCCAATTCATCGGCTGCTTTCTGGCTTGCTTCGGCGTTTTTATCGGAAATCACGACATTGGCGCCTTCTGTTTTAAAAGCGCGCGCAATGGCAAGGCCGATGCCGCTTCCTGCCCCTGTCACAAGTGCCGTTTTTCCTTCAAGGCATTTTTCCATCCCTTTTTCCTCCCTGTAATTCGGATCAAATGATGCCAAATATGGTGTAGAGTGCAATGGCAAAGAAAACAGAAACGGTTTTAATGATGGTAACGGCAAAAATATCACGATAAGACTGCTTGTGCGTCAAACCTGTAACGGCAAGCAGCGTAATGACCGCACCGTTATGCGGAAGGGTATCCATACCGCCGGATGCCATGGCAACAACACGGTGCATGACTTCAGGCGGAATATGGGCAGCGGCAATGGCTTTGTTGTACTGATCCGCCATCGCGCTCAGTGCAATCCCCATGCCGCCCGATGCCGAGCCGGTCACCCCGGCAAGCGTGGTTGTTGTTACAGCGCCGTTTACAAGCGGATTTGTAAACGTATGGGAAATACCGTGGCTGATTGTTGTAAAACCGGGAAGCGAGGCAATAACGCCGCCAAACCCGTATTCAGCTCCGGTATTCATCGTTGCGAGCAGAGATCCGCCGATACTTGCATTCAATCCTTCTTTTATATTTTTCGTTACCCTTTTCCAGTCAAAAGCAACCGTTGCCAAAATGCCCATGACAAGCGCCATTTCCACCGCCCAAATGGCAGCCACTGCGTTGATGTCCACCGTGCCAAAAGCGTCAAGGCCGATTTTGGAAAAATCGAATCCGTCCGGGTACCATTTCGGGATATAGGTGGTAAAAACTTTGTTCATGACACCGACAAGAACGAGCGGGACGAAAGCAAAAATCTGCCTGGCCAGCGATTGGCTTGCGGAAAGATCCGGTGCTGGTTCCTGTTCGGCTTCAAGCGCCGCGGCCGTTTCTGAAGAAAAACCGTAATAGCCCTCGCCGGATTTTTCTGCTTTTTTCCGCCTGTATTCCAAGTACAATAGGCCGCATATCAGCACGAATGCACCGCCGAGCAGACCGAGAACCGGTGCTGCATAAATGTCTGTTTTAAAGAAGGTGGTGGGGATCACGTTTTGGATTTGCGGCGTGCCAGGCAAAGCATCCATCGTAAACGTTAAGGTTCCTAAAGCGATTGTCCCGGGAATGAGCCGTTTCGGAATATCCGCTTCCCGAAACATTTGGGCGGCAAACGGATAGATCGCAAACACGGCTACAAACAGGCTTACACCGCTGTAGGTCAGAATCGCCCCAAGCAGCACGATGGCAAGCATCGCCCGTTTTGCGCCGATGAGCTGGACGATCGTTTTGGCAATAGATTCTGCAATCCCGCTCATTTCCACCACTTTGCCGAAAATGGCACCCAAAAGGAAGACAGCAAAATAAGATTTAATAAAGCTGACCATCTTTTCCATAAACACATTTGAAAAGAACGGGAGCACATACTCCGGCGCCGTCAATAGTACTGCGAGCAGCGCGCACAAAGGGGCAAACAGGATCACCGAGTATCCCCTGTATGCAACAAATATTAATAGGCCCAGCGATAATAAAATGACGAAAAAGTCCATCTCCATCCCCCATTTTTGAATTTGAGAAAACGGTTACATTTATGAACGCATCCGGTTTGCCAGCAAACCTGTTTCCATAATCATAATAAAATGCAGCTGCCACAGTTGAATCAGCTTTTAATTGCAAGCATTACCCCAAAGTATTGTTGCAAAAGCGTCCGAGGATCTGCCCGGGTTTTTCAACTCATTCGGACAACCGGACTGCAAAAAAGAGAGCAGAAGCCGCCACGCTGGGCAGCTCCTTGATTTACCACCTTGCTGTCAGCATTTTCCGGCGGGTGTAGAATTCGACGCCGTCTGTGCCGTTTGCGTGAAGGTCGCCGAAGAAGGAATTTTTCCAGCCGGAGAACGGGAAAAAGGCCATGGGCGCAGGCACGCCAATATTAACGCCAAGCATGCCGGCCTGGATATTTTCCCTGAAGTAGCGGACATTGCTGCCGTCTTTTGTAAACAGACAGGCGCCGTTGCCAAACTCAGATCGGTTTGCCACTTCAATCGCTTCTTTCAGGCTTTCCGCGCGCACAACGGAGAGGACCGGCGCAAAAATTTCATCTTTCCAAATGCGCATATCCGGGGTAACTTTGTCAAAAATGGTCGGCCCGAGGAAATAGCCATCACCGCGCGCAGCCGCATCTTTTCTGCCGTCCCTTACCAAAACGGCGCCTTCTGCTATTCCGGTTTCGATATATTTTTCCGTACGTTCTTTATGGTCCTTTCTGATGACCGGTCCGAGGAACACGCCTTCATCGAGGCCGTTGCCAATTTGGATTTCATCCGCTTTCTGCTTCAGTTTTTGCAAAAGCGGCTCGGCTGTGTTTCCGACAGCGACCACAACCGAGCAGGCCATGCACCGTTCGCCGGCTGACCCGAAAGCAGCGCCGATTACTTCTTTTACCGCGGCGTCCAGATCGGCATCCGGCATTACGATCGTATGGTTTTTGGCGCCTGCTAATGCCTGCACCCGTTTTCCGTTGGCTGCCGCGGTTTTATACACATATTCAGCCACTGGTTTTGACCCGACAAAGGAGATTGCAGGCACGTCTTCATGTTCCAATAGACGGTTGACAACATCATGTGCACCATGGACGATATTGAGCACGCCATCCGGCAGGCCTGCTTCCCGGAACAATTCTGCAAGCCGGTTGGCAAGGAGCGGTGTGCGTTCCGACGGTTTCAGGACAAATGTATTCCCCATCGCAATGGCCAGTGGAAACATCCAGCACGGCACCATCATCGGAAAATTGAACGGTGTAATGCCGCCAACAACACCGACCGGGTAGCGGTACATGCCGGATTCCATATTGGTTGCAATATCCGGCAGCTGTTTTCCCATCATGAGTGAAGGGGCACCTGCGGCAAACTCCACACATTCAATGCCGCGCTGCACTTCCCCGTAAGCTTCCGTATAGCTTTTTCCATTTTCCTCGGTAATCATTTTGGCGAGTTCATCCCAATGGTCCACAAGCAGCTGCTGGAATTTGAACAAGATACGCGCACGTTTCGGAACGGGCGTTGTACTCCATGTTTTGAAAGCCTCTTTTGCTGCTTCTACCGCTTCATCGACATCAAGTGCAACGGAGAGCGGCACTTCTGCAAGCAGATCCCCTGTCGCAGGATTCGGGACAGCCTGGTAACGGGTTGTTTGCGGCTCAATCCATTTGCCGCCCACATAGTTTTTTAAAATATTTTTCGTCGTTGTTTCCAACATCAACAGCTCCTTTTTAGAAATGAAATGCAATATGTTTTCAATGATGGGGCACAGGCTGCAAAGGTAAGTCAGCTGTAAATTTGTATTTAAGTTTTGCCCCAGTTTGCACGATGGTTGATTTTTGACAAAACAGGGTACAGCGTAGCAATGATCCGGCCATTTTATACCGAAAAAATTTTCAGAGTGAGCGCTCATGCCGCTTTTTCCCGTTGTAAATTTTCCGGATAAGCACGCCGTCCGCAAATCAGCGGCCGCAATTTTTCAGGATAGGCGCCCATTTAACGCGGTACCAGCCGAAGATTAAAAATCAGTCGCTGCAAACTTCCAGAACCGGCCAGCCTAAAAAATGGCCCGGCATGCAGCATTGGAATTTGAAAAGGCCGGCTGCTCTATCCCCGGGCCTGCACTTCCCCGGAAAACTGGTAATCATAGCAAACAAGATATAAATCTTCTATTTCCTTTTGCGAAGGAACCCTTGGATTGTTTTGCGGGCTGCCGCTGGCAAGGGCATCAGAAGCCATTTTGTTGATGGCGCTTTCAAACGGTTGCTGTGGAATGCCCCAGCCTCTTAAATTCGGGATATTTAAATCAAGGCACAGCTGTTTGACGGCACGGACGGCAAGATCAGCCGCTTCTTTGCCGGACAGGTCTTTCTCTTCCGGTGAAAAAATTTTCCCGATATCCGCGAGCCTTTCCAAACAGGCGGATTTGCTGAATTCGAGCACGGCAGGCAACAGCATGGCATTCGATACGCCGTGCGGGACGTGGAAGAGTGCGCCGATCGGCCGGCTCATTCCGTGCACAAGGCAGACAGAAGCGTTGGAAAATGCCATCCCCGCTTGCAAAGAACCGAGCGACATGGCGTCGCGCGCTTCCATATTTTCCCCATCTTCGTAGGCACTTTTTAAGTTCGGGATGATAAGCCGCATAGCGGACAGGGCAAGCGTATCGGTTAACGGATGGGCCCTTCTTGAAATATACGCTTCAATCGCATGGCTTAAGGCATCTACACCGGTTGCCGCTGTAACCGATTTCGGGGAAGACTTTGACAAAACAGGGTCCACAATCGCGACAGCCGGCATAAAAGCAGGCTGCTTGATCATCATTTTGACATCATTGGCAGTATTCGTAATGATCGTGGCGTCTGTCGCTTCTGACCCCGTTCCGGCCGTTGTCGGAACCGCAATATGCGGGACAGGCGGCTTTTCTGCTATTTTCCTTCCGCCCATGTAATCGCCGATATAACCACCGTTCGTTGCGACAACGGCAACGGCCTTGGCTGTGTCAATGCAACTGCCGCCCCCGAGAGAAACCAGCAGGTCGCAACTTTCCTGTTGAAAAAGGGCGAGCGCTTCAGAGACATAGTGGTCAACCGGTTCTGAATGGACACCTGTATATACGGCGCTTTTCACACCGGCTTCCTGCAAAATGCGCTGGCACGCATCCGCGTTTCCAAGCCCGGCCATGATTTTATCTGTGACAATTAAAGCTTTTTTTCCTCTTCGGGCCGCCTCTTCACCGATTTTTTCAAAAGCTTGTTTTCCGTAAAGAATGGTTTGCGGGGTCCGGAATACGGCTTGCCTCATTTTATTTTCACTCCTTTTGTGATGCTGCCTTTTTAAATGCAAAAAGCATGCCAAAAGCGTCTCGCAGAACTGGGCCTGTTTCATGCCGGGAAAGTGTAGGAAAAACACGACAATTGTAGCGGACTGGCTACACTACAGGCGCTACAGGTTATATTTTTTGATTTTCTGGTAAAGCGTTGTGCGGTGGATACCGAGCAGTTCCGCCGCTTTCGTCTTATTGCCGCCTGCATTTTTCAGCGTCCGAATAATGAGTGCTTTTTCTTGCGCCTCGCCCGCTTCTCTGGCGCGGCTGATCAAAGATTCAGCGTAGATGTCTTTTGCCGGTTGAGCCTCATGAATCGCTTCCGGCAGATCGCCACGGCTGATTTCCGGCCCGTCGGCGAGTGTCACAAGCCTTTCCACCGTATTGGCCAGTTCCCTTACATTTCCTTTCCATCCGTAAGCCATCATCGCTGCAACTGCCTCTGAACTGATCCTTTTTTCAGGCAAATCGTAACGCCGGCAAAACGCCTTCAGAAAATGGGAAACCAAACCCGGTATATCTTCTTTTCGTTCGCGGAGCGGGGGCAAATGGATCCGGATAATATTCAGCCGGTAATATAAATCCGCCCGGAACGTGCCGGCTTCTACCATTTCTTCAAGATTGCGATTGGTAGCGGCGACAATCCTCACATTCGTTTTATATTTTTTTACGCCGCCAACCCGCTCGGCTTCTTTTTCCTGAATGGCACGCAGCAGTTTCGTCTGCATGGCGGGCGATAATTCCCCGATTTCGTCCAAAAACAGCGTGCCGTTTTCCGCCAATTCAAATTTTCCGGGCTTCCCGCCTTTTTTTGCGCCGGTAAACGCGCCTTCTTCGTAACCAAACAGCTCGGATTCGAACAAAGGCTCCGGAATCGCGCCGCAGTTGACAGTAATAAACGGTCCCCGTGCATACGGGCTCAATTGGTGGATGCTTTTGGCAAACAGCTCCTTTCCAGTTCCGCTTTCCCCTGTTATCAAGACCGTTGCCGAAGTCCGTGCCGCCCTTCTTGCCAGCCGTTTTACGCGGGAGATGCTTTCGCTCGTTCCTAAAATTTGTGTGAAGCCGGCTTGATCCGGCATCTTTTTGGAACCTGTTTTTTCTTTCCGGGCAGACAAAGAATCCTGCTGCAGCCGCTCAAAAATTTGATACAATTCCGAGACGCCTTCGAAAATCAGCATGCCAATCGCGCCGACTACCCGGCCCCCTTTCCAAATCGGGATACGGTGGACGACCATTGCCTGCCCCTGAATATATTGGATGACACCGCGCTCAGGGATGGCCGTTTTGACAGTGACATGCAGATTGGTATTTTCAATGACTTCGGTAACATGCCGCCCGATCGCATCTTCCCGTTTGATGCCTGTAAACCGGCTGTATGCCTCGTTAAATTCGATAAGAATGCCGTTTTCATCGACAACGGCAATGCCCTCATAAGCGCTCTCCAATACGGCGTTTAAAATCTCTGCTGTGTTTTTTGTTTGCGCCATTTGCCGGATATAGTGCGCAAGGCCGTCCAATAGATCCTGCCTTGTAAGGATGCCGGTGCATTTCCGGTTTTCGTTCACGACTGGAAATGCAGAAAAAGGCAGGGACAGCACGTCAAGCAGGCTGTCTTGTTCAGAGATTGCAGCAAAATTTCTCTTCGGCAGTGCCCGCAAGACCGGTTCGTTTTCCATATGATCCAGCAATGCGGCGAGGACATGATGCAGCGTCAGCATCCCGACTGGCTGGTCTGTCTCATCCGTAACCACAAGGCTGCTTAAATTTTGCCCGCGCATGATGCATGCCGCTTCCCGGAACACGGTCCCTGGCCGGATGACATAAGGGCAAGGGGACATCCAGACACCTGCTTTTAACATGCTTTCCGTTTTTTCATAGTAAAGCGGTTTTGCCATTTCTCATTCCCCTTTTTGAAACGAAGGCTGCCGGCATACCCGGCACCATTCCGTTTACATTTTTAAGCATGCAAAGAATAATTTCTTCTTTTCTTGCTGATTTCCTTTTGAAAAGTGCCATTTGTAAAATTTTTTTGCCGAATAGGCATGATTTTTAATGGGAAAAGAGTTGCTGTTTGGAGGAAAAAGGGAAAAGGTTGCATGAGCGAATAGTAAAATGAAAAAAGGGTGGTCCGTGATGAATGAAGAAAAAATGCGTTTTCCATTAAGCCCGCAGGCTGTTATAACAGGGGAGCATTACCGGTTTACCGTGCTGACACCGAAGCTGATCCGCTTGGAATACGCGGAAAACGGCGTATTTGAAGACAGGGCGACACAAACCGTGCTGAACCGGCAGTTTCCGGTCCCGGCATTCCGGAAGCTGGAAAACGATGTTTCGCTTGAAATCATCACCGAAGCTTTCCATCTGCACTACCTTAAGAAAGGCCCGTTTTCGCCGAATGCGCTTTTTATCGATGTGAAAAGCAATTTTACAAACCACAAGAACCGCTGGTATTTCGGAACACCGGTGGAAACATTGAAAGGCACAGCCAGAACGCTGGACCAGGTGGACGGGGAAACCGAATTGGAAGAAGGCATTCTTTCTAAAAAAGGCTACGCGGTGCTGGATGATTCGGAATCTTTTATTCTTGTTGATGAAGAGACGATTGAACCGCGCAAGAACAAAGGCGTGGATCTTTATTTTTTTGCGTACGGCCGCAGTTATCTGGAGGCATTGCGTGATTTTTACAAACTGGCAGGGGCGCCGCCGCTTTTGCCCCGGTTTGTGTTCGGAAACTGGTGGAGCCGGTACTGGCCGTATAAAGAGCAGGAATATAAAACGCTTGTGGAGCGGTTTGAAAACGAGGATATTCCTTTTTCTGTCGCCGTGCTGGACATGGACTGGCATCTTGTGGATATTCCGGCAAAATACGGGAGCGGCTGGACAGGCTATACGTGGAATAAAGAGCTGTTTCCGGATCCGAAAGCATTTTTGGACTGGCTGCATGCGCGGCATTTAAAAGTAACGCTCAATCTGCATCCGGCCGACGGGGTGCGTGCCTATGAGGAAATGTATCCGGAAATGGCTGTAAAAATGGGCATCGACCCGGAGACGGGAGACCCGATTTTATTCGATATCAACAACCGCTTTTTCCGTGATGCGTATTTTGCGTACTTGCACCATCCGCAGGAAAAAGACGGCGTTGACTTTTGGTGGATTGACTGGCAGCAGGGGACAAACAGTTCGATTGAAGGGCTTGATCCTTTGTGGCTTTTGAATCATTTCCACACGCTGGACAGGTTGAAGTCTGGAAAGCGCCCGCTCATATTATCGCGTTACGCCGGCGCCGGCAGCCACCGCTATCCTATCGGTTTTTCCGGCGATACCGTTGTATCCTGGGACTCTTACCGGTTTCAGCCGTATTTTACGGCAACGGCTTCAAATATTGGCTACTCATGGTGGAGCCATGATATCGGCGGCCACTTCGGCGGGGCGCGTGATGACGAACTGGCTGTGCGCTGGGTGCAGTTTGGCACTTTCAGCCCGATCTTGCGCCTGCACAGTACGCAGAGTGAATTCATGGGGAAAGAGCCGTGGAAATACGGGAAAGAAGCGGCGGATGCAATCAAGGCATTTCTACGGTTAAGGCACCGGCTGGTTCCGTATCTTTACACGATGAACTGGCGGACGCATCATGACTTACTGCCGCTTGTCATGCCAATGTATGATTTGTATCCGCTTAATGAAGAAGCGTATGATGTCCGGCACCAGTACTTTTTCGGCAGCGAACTGGTCGTTGCACCGGTGATGGAAAAAAGAAATCCGGCGCTTGGTCTCGCGTGTGTAAAGGTATGGCTGCCGTTTGGCACGTGGTACGACTTTTTTACCGGCCACCGTTATGAAGGCGGCACGAGGTTAAACGTGTACAGAGGGCTTGGCCGTTTGCCTGTTTTTGCGAAAGCCGGCGCGATCATTCCACTTGCGGGGCACTGCCCACATAAAAATGGAACCGGAAATCCGAAGCAACTGGATGTACTGGTTTTTCCGGGGAGCACAAATACCTTTGTACTGTATGAAGATGACGGGGAAACGCTGGCATATGAAGATGGGGCGTATGCCTTGACGAGATTTGAACTCGACTGGGAGGAGCAGAAATTTATTGTGCATCCGGTTGAGGGCGACTTGCGTGTTTTGCCTGTTCCAAGAGAGATCCGGGTGCTGTTTCGCGGATTCGGAAACATCGAAATATCCGGGTATTCGGCATCCTATGAGGAGGCAACAGATACAACGATTGTGCGGATTGCAGCATACGATCCGGAAAAAGGGGCTGCGGTTTCATTTTCGGCCGGCACGCACGATGTTCGCGCACGCCGCTTGCAGGATTTTTACGGGCTGCTGAACGCGGCACAGATTGCTTATCGTTTGAAAGAGGAGATTTATGCCTTGGCCCGGGAAGAAGAGGCGCCTTTGAAAATACTGGCCCGACTGCGCACCATGAATCTCGACCCGGATTTGTTTGATGCGGTGTTTGAGCTGATCTACAGGGAATAAAGCGGCTGCCTGCCGGGGACAGCTTTTTTGGTGCTGCCTGATGTATTTCATAGGTGTGCTGATTGGATTTGGCGGATAATTCCCGGAAGGCATACTATTAGATTTGGCAAATGCATTTTGAATGTAAAGTACAAGTATAGAAAAGATGAATTCAGAAAATCCGGAACTTAAGCCAGTGGAATTATTGCCATTGGAAAGGGAACTTGCAGTTGGGTTATCCGGATTTGGAAAACGGTACGCTTGCTGGTTGCGGGTCAACCGGCAAAATCCGCCTCAACCTGTCGAAAAAAGACAAAATGAGAAGGAAACCAGACTGCCTGCTTCGAATATCTTTATAGAAGAAGAGAAATTGAGGGGGGACCAAATGGACCGGATTGAACAGCTTGAACAAAGAGTGGCCGTTTTGGAACAGGAAGTGGCAACATTAAAAACTGACCTTGCAGCGAAACAGGGAAACCAGCCGGCCAAAAGGGAAGCCGGTCAAAGCGCCATACCAACCACAACCGGCACGCCGGATAAACGGGTTGAGAAAACCGCACCACGCATAGAGGATGCTGAGACACCGGTGCAGAAAACACCGGTTCAGGCGAAGCCGGAACCGGTTGATTGGGAATACCGGCTCGGAAGGGTGTGGCTGCCGAGAATCTTTATTTTCGTGCTGCTTCTAGGCATCATTTTTGCCTTTACCATTGTGGCCATTGCGGGGACGGAACTAATCAGGGTTTTGCTCGGTTTTGGCGTGGCCGCTGTGCTGTACTTTTTTGGGGAGAGACAGATTAAGAAACAAATGGTGGCACTTGGAACCGTGCTGCTGTCCGGCGCCGTTTCCGTTGCCATTTTGACGACGTTTGCGATGCATGTTTTGTACGGCTTCGTGCCGCCTTTCATTGCATTTATCCTGAACCTGATCTGGATCGGGCTTGGGCTGTTTCTTTCTGACCGGCACCGTTCGGAAGCGATTGCGATTTTAACTGCATGTGCCGGGTATCTTGTGCCGTTTTTGGTTGAAGGAAAGGAACATGCCGCCCATTTTGTTATTTGGTATGAAACGGCATTTTATGCGCTTTTGCTCTTGTTTGCCGTCCGGAAATCTTACAAAGCGCTGTTTTATACGGCAAGTGGGCTGTGGCATGCCGCCGTTTTTATCCTTTATATCAATCTTTTGATCAATCAAGTTGGTGCAGGGATCTCGTATTCTGTTGTGCTTGGGGCGATCATTCAGCATGCGTTGCTTTGCTGGGTCGCTTTTTACAAGAAGGGAATAGGAGAGGCAACGGTGCCGGTCTTATTCTCAAGCTTTGTGCTGACAACCGGATGGGCTTATAGTACGCTGGAGGAAGTGCCGGGCATATTGCTGCAAGCATCGCTTCAACATGCGCTGTTTAATCTATACTTATTGGCCGCTGCAGTCGCTTACGGCTGGTTTGCCTACTACGGCCGGGAAAAACAAAACCGGGAGCAGATCTCTGTCTCCATTTCCATTTGTACAGTAAGCGTTGTTTATTTCCTGTACCAAATTTTGCCTGATCATGTGTTAAATCTTGCCGTGTATTTTATTGTAGCCACGGTCGCCATTTATCTTGGCTTTCATTTTAAAGCAGTCATTCAGCAGGTTATCGGGTTATTGCTTTATATTTTTACAACTTTTCAATTATTTTCCACTGCATGGATCCGGGATGTGTTCAGTGCGGAGACTTTCGTGTGGCTTGTTGTGATCGGGACGATGCTGTTTTTCTACCGGATGCTGGCTGCAGCTTCGTTGAAACAGGAAGGGCTGAAAAACTTTATGATCGCCGTAAATGCCTTTTTTCATCTTGTTTTTCTTACCCAGCTGGCAGGTGCGGTTGCAGAAAGCTGGTCCGTCAGCCTGTGGATGATGCTCCAGTCTTTTGTCTGGATGGTATATGCTGCAGCTGGAGTGGCGCTCGGGGTTTGGAAAGACAACAAGAAGATCCGGCTCGCGGGGATGATCCTGCTTTTGATCACGCTTTGTAAATTGATTTTTGTCGATATGCATACCGTCAACCTTTTCATCCGGACGATTTTGTTTATTGCCCTCGGGACAGTCGGGTTGCTTGTGTCAAGGCTGTTCTATGTGAAAAAATAGTGTGTTATTGCCTTGCACCTATCCCCTGAAAGAAGGCAGGTGATAGGTGCAGTTTTTTTAAAAAAATATGGCTGAAGAGGCGAGCAGTTTCATACGAAACCTGCGCAAAAACAGGGCTGTGCCAGGCATTTCCGGTACAGCCCTGTCCTATTTTCCAAGTATATCCGCCTGGACGATGCATATATTGTATTGATAAACGATGAAATGAAAGCGTAATCATTATTAAAAAGGAGGACAACCCATGGATTTCACGCTGTCAGATGAGCAAAAAATGATTCAGCGAACGGTGCGGGAGTTTGTAAAAAAAGAATTGATGCCACTCGAGCAGGAGGTTTTAAAAAATGAACGCGAGGGGCGGCCGGGCCTGGCGGATAGCGTCATAAAAAATTTGCAAGAGAAAGCGAAGGCAGCCGGTTTCTGGGGGATTAATACGCCGGAAGAATATGGCGGCGCGAACCTCGGCCCCGTGATGACGGCGCTCCTCCAAATGGAACTCGGGCGCACCTTTGTCCCGTTCAGCTTCGGCGGTTCGGCGGATAATATTTTGTATGACTGTAATGAGGAACAAAAGCAAAAATATTTAATCCCGGTCATCAATGGAGAGCGGCGGTCATGCTTTGCCTTAACGGAACCGGGGGCGGGGTCTGATGCCGCGAATATTAAAATGACGGCCGTAAAAGACGGGGACCATTGGGTATTAAACGGCGAAAAAGTGTTCATTACAAACGGCAATGAAGCCGATTTTGCGATGGTATTTGCCGTCACGGACAAGGAAAAAGGGGCAAACGGCGGGGTAACCTGCTTCCTTGTTGATCGTGATATGGGGTGGCGGTCGGAATACATCCAGACGATGGGGGAGTGGGGGCCTGCTTCGCTCGTGTTCGAGGATGTCCGGGTGCCTGAAGCAAATATTCTCGGCGAACTGGGCAAGGGGTTCAGCCTTGGGATGAAGTGGATCGGCCAAGGGCGCTGGCTCATTCCGGCCAGAGCGGTCGGTGCCTCGGAACGGTTATTGCAAATGGCAATGGACTACGCAAAAACACGCGTTACTTTTGGCAAGCCTATTGCAGAACGGCAGGCGATCCAATGGATGATTGCCGATTCTAATGTTGAAATTGAAGCAACACGGTGGCTCGTTCTCCATGCGGCATGGCTTTCTGAAACGGGAAAGGACAACCGTCACTATGCCTCGATTGCAAAACTGTACGGCAGCAATATGGCCAACCGGGTTGTGGACCGGGTGCTGCAAATTCACGGCGGCATGGGATATACGAAAGAACTGCCGATTGAGCGGTGGTACCGGGAAATGCGGTTGTGGCGGATTTTCGAAGGCACGGACGAAATCCAGCGCTACATCATCTCCCGGAATCTGCTGCGCGGGCATGTGAAAGTGGGAGAGTTAATGGATTAACAGCTCATGCCCGGGTGGATAGAAAAAGCGCGTCTCCCGTCACTTTAACATAAATGGGGTGAAAAAATGCCGTTGCTACAAGATTTGCTGGAACAAAACATTGCACAGTTTGGCGAATACCCACTGTTTTATTACAGTGGGAAGACTTACAGCAATCTGGATGCGCAAAAATACGCCAACCGGATTGCCGGGAACCTGCAAAAAAACGGTATCCGGAAAGGGGACCGGGTGCTCGTTTGCATGCCCAACTGCCCGGAAGTGCTGTTTTCCTATCAGGGCATCGCAAGGACCGGCGCCATCATCGTACCGGTCATGTTTTTGCTGCATGCTGAAGAAATCGCCTATATTCTTCGGAATTCCGGTGCCAGGGCTGTTATCACAGACGCCGCTACAATGCCAAAACTCAGGCAGGCCATTTCCGGTTTGCCGGAAAAACCGGTTGTTTTTTCGGCGGACGGTATAACATCCGACCCGTTGGAAAATGCCTTCACACCGGTAACGGGAATCCGGGAAGACAATCCCGCTGTCATTTTATATACATCCGGCACAACCGGCAGTCCAAAAGGGGTTATCTTAACGCACCGGAATTTATATTCGAATGCGGTGAATTCTGCAGCAAACACGAAAGAGGGGCAAGGGCGCGAAGTGACAATTGGTGTCCTGCCGCTTGCCCATGTGTACGGACTGACTGTTTCAAATGTATGCTATATCAAAGGGTATTCTGTCGTTGTTTTTGCAAAATTTGAGCCGGAACAGATTTTTGCAGCAATTGAAAAATACCGGGTCCGGTCTTTCTCGGTTGTCCCGGCAATGGTGTATGCGATGTACCATCACCCGAAGGCAGAAGCGTACGACCTGTCCAGCCTCGAATCACTTGGCTCCGGTTCAGCGCCACTGCCGGAAGCATTACGGCGGGGATTTCTGGATAAATTCGGGGTGGAGGTGCTGGAAGGCTACGGGCTGTCGGAAGCCGCGCCGGTTGTCAGTTCTTATAAGGAGGGCATGCCGTATAAACCAGGGTCTGTCGGTGTGCCGATCCCAGGCGTTGAGATTAAAATTGTGGACCCGAATGATTTGGAAGTGCCGGCTGGCGAGGTCGGGGAGCTGGTCGTCCGCGGCGATAACATCACCCCTGGCTATTACCAAAATAGAGAAGAAACAGCGCGGGTTTTAAAGAACGGATGGCTTTATACAGGGGATCTTGCGAAAGTGGATGAAGACGGCTATTTGTATATCGTCGACCGTAAAAAAGATTTAATCATTCGCGGCGGTTTTAATATTTATCCGCGTGATATCGAAGAACTGCTTGCCCGCCACCCCGCTGTGCTGGAGACAGCGGTGATCGGTGTGCCGGATGAGCGGATGGGGGAAGAAGTGCTCGCTTTTATCGTGAAGAAGCCGGGAGACGAAACGTCAGCGCAGGATTTGGCCGCATATTGCCTCAAGCATCTCGCGAAAAACAAAGTGCCAAAAAAATTTGTCTTTTTAGATGACCTGCCGCGCAACGGGGTCGGGAAAATTTTAAAAACGCAGCTGAGGAAACAATCTGCCGATTTGCAACCGTAATGGCGGTTGTTTTTTTCTTTCTATAAAAATGAACAAAATGTCGCAGCTCTGTTGCCCGCTGTAAAAAATATTCATCATGAAAATTGCTGCTCGGAATTGATTTAAAAACTTAAGTTCATTTTATATAGCGTCCGGGATACACTGGTCTCGGCACGGAAAGAGGCTTTTACAGGAAAAATAGCGGCGAAGCGGGCGCCGCTACCTGTTATTGGAGTTGTGCCGGGACAGAAGATGTGTGATAGAAAATATTTTCCCTTGTTAACTGAAAGTGCTGCAAAAATGCCTCAAAATAAGCTTCAAACGGTTCCCCATTACGCACAAGCCTGTCGAGGTGCTTGGCGATGCCGACAATTTCGGAAATCACAAGTTGCGGGTTCTGTTCTAGATTTTTCCGGAAATAAAAAATTTCTTCGTAGATCATTTCGTCCGGCGCCACACCCCGCTTTACAGCAGACCGCGTTTTTTCTTCGCGCTCGTAAATTTTGTTGATATACCGCTTCAGCAATTCTTCATATGTTTTTCTGTCCACCACCCCTTTATGGTGGGAAGTGATGAAAATTTGCGCATCTGTTTCCAACGTGGTTTTCGCGGATGCAATAAAGGCGTCAATGTCAGAGTCGGCGTTGTTGTACCATGGTCCGAAAGAGGCCAGGTCAAAATCGCCGGCAAACAGGACACCGTGTTCCGGAAAATACGGGCAGCAGTATCCTTCCGTATGGCCGGGCGCATGGATCATCAACATTTTCGTCCCATATACATTGAGCTCTTCCCCGTACGGATACCATTTTTCCGTAAGGTTCAGCACCGGCTGCCAGTGCGGGCGGTTCCAGTTTTCAGGCGGCTTTTCAAACAGCTGCTTCATCCACTTTTTGCGGCTCTCCGGGTCGGCCGGGCTCAGCATACCGCTCGCTTTTGCCAGCTCTTCAACATCATTCAGTTTTTTTACATCATATGGATTGATTTGAATTTCGGCGTCTTTAAACAGGTACGCGCCCCAAATATGGTCCAGATGGTAATGGGTCAAATAAACAGACCGAATGGCGTATTCCTTTTTTATTTCATTTAAAATTTGAAAGCCGCTGCCGCAGTCAACCAGCGCCGCCCCCTGCCCGCCCTCGACGAGAAGCGAGGTACTGAACGGGACGCGGCTGCCGTTTTCCCCCGCAATGACGGTAAGCGGCCCGAATTTCGTATATGCCATGGGTAAGGCCCCCTTTAAAATGAATGGTCATTCATTTTTCTTTATTATAATGAATTTGAACCATTTTGTCTATTGCAAAAATACTTTTAACAATCTTCCCATATACGCTCTCATTGCCTTTTCCAAATCATAACCCCCATCATTCAAGCACCAGTCATACGTGACGCCCCGTGCTGCCCCGTGCTGCAATGAAGAGGTACTCCGTGATTTTTTCTGCAGGCATATCACGAACCATCTGATGATTAGCCAAAAACGTACAAGAAGAGCGTCGGGAAATACCCGGTATAGTGCCGAGAAAAACGTGAGATATACGTGAACAAAATCATCCTTGAGTTTGCGGGTATTCAATGGTACAGTAAAAACAGCACATTAAATTTTGACAACTTTCAATATTAAAGGGGAGTAGAAATGATCGAGTTTAAGAGCGTTTCTAAAGTTTATCCGAATGGGACACGAGGGTTAAACAATGTGAACCTGACGATACATAAGGGTGAGTTTGTCGTAATTGTCGGTCTTTCCGGCGCGGGAAAGTCTACATTACTGCGCTCAATTAACCGACTGCATGAAATCACGGAAGGTGAAATTCTGATTGATGGCAAGTCGATTACCGCTGCCAAGGGAAAGGAACTTCGTTATATCCGCCGTGATATCGGGATGATTTTCCAAAACTTTAACTTAGTGAAACGTTCTACGGTACTGCGCAATGTGTTATCCGGCCGTGTTGCCTACCATTCAACCCTCCGAACAATCTTGGGTCTGTTCCCGAAAGAAGATATGGATCTTGCCATGGATGCGTTGGAACGTGTAAATATAAAAGAAAAAGCGTATTCGCGTGCAGATGAATTATCTGGTGGGCAGCAGCAGCGCGTTTCGATTGCGCGGGCGCTCGCACAGGGGGCAAAAATCATTCTAGCAGATGAACCGGTAGCGTCGCTCGATCCGCTCACCACAAAGCAGGTGATGAATGACCTCAAACGGATTAACCAGGAGCTGGGGATTACAACGGTCGTAAATCTTCACTTCGTTGATTTGGCGAAGGCCTACGCGACAAGAATTATTGGCATCCGTGCCGGGAACATCGTGTTTGACGGCTCAGTATCTGAAGCGACAGATGATGTTTTCGCTGATATTTACGGCCGTAATCTGAAGGATGATGAGCTATTAGGGGGGGCGTTGTAATGGATGTAATCAGGCGGAAAAGAGTGGCAAGGATAAAGACAAGCCTGACCATCCTTTTCCTGATACTTATCATTTGGGGGAGCGCGCATACTACACAAGTCTCTTTGGCAGCATTGTGGGCAGGCCGCAGAAACATGGGATCGTTACTGAATGAAATGTTCCCCCCTGACTGGCATTACTTCAGTTCCGTCACCAAGCCGATGCTTGCTACGATCCGCATGGCGATTTTGGGGACAACCTTTGGCGGCATAGCAGCGATTCCTGTTGCCCTGCTTGCATCAAGCAATGTTGTGAAAATACCGGTCATCTACCAAGTTGCCCGCGTCATGATGAACTTGATCCGGACGCTGCCTGAGCTGTTGCTTGCCGCATTGTTCGTTCCGGTTTTCGGGATCGGTGAAATACCAGGTATATTTGCGTTGGCGGTTTTTTCATTCGGGGTCATCGCCAAGCTTTTCTATGAATCGATTGAAGCGATTGACAGTGGGCCGCTTGAATCCATGACAGCGGTGGGCGCCAATAAAATCCAGTGGATCTTTTTCGGAGTAGTGCCGCAAGTGACGGCAAGCTATATGTCGTATTTCCTTTATAGTTTTGAAATTAATGTTCGTGCGGCAGCTGTTCTGGGGTATGTCGGCGCTGGCGGAATTGGGCTGTATTTAAATAATGCCCTCGGTTTTTTCCAATATAACCAAGTGCTCACGATCATTTTATACACGTTTGTTGTTGTTCTGATCATTGATGGCTTAAGTAACCGGATAAGGGAGAAATTAATATGAGGGGTCAATCGGATTTGGTAAAAAAACCGCTGCTGAAGAGGATCAAAACATGGGCGATTGTGTTGATTGTCGTTCTGATCTATGCATGGGCATTCGGCAGTGCACCCCATCTTGAATTAAAAGATACGGCGGCACAGGCATTAAAAGCGATCATTCATGGGTTCATCCACCCCGATTTCGGCTATATTTATGATCCGGACGGGGAAGATTTGTTGCATGCTCTCCTTGAAACATTAGCAATCGCGGTTTTAGGGACATTTATCTCGGCGGTTCTATGCGTGCCGTTTGCGTTTTGGGCAGCGCGGAATATGAGCAAGTATTATGTCGTTTCCACGCTTGGAAAAGTGGTTTTAAGCAGTATTCGCGTATTTCCGGAGCTGATTATGGCACTTTTGTTTATTAAATCGGTCGGGCTTGGCGCTTTTGCCGGGATACTGGCACTTGGTTTCCATTCGATCGGGATGCTTGGAAAACTGTTCGGAGAGTCGATTGAAAATATGAATTTTTCTGCCAGAGAGGCGCTGATCGCATCGGGTGCAAACCGGATCCAGGTGCTGTGGTTTGCAATTCTGCCGGAAGTCATGCCAGCTTTTATGTCATACACGCTGTACCGGTTTGAAATTAGCGTACGGTCGGCGGCAATTTTGGGAATTGTCGGTGCCGGCGGAATCGGTGCACCGCTGATTTTTGCTTTAAACGGCCACTCATGGGACCGGGTTGGGATTATTCTTTGGGGTATTATTATAATGGTTACGATAATCGACTATATTTCCGGATCGATCCGCAAGCGTTTGATATAACAAGCGGTTTTTTCGATAAACATGGACTGTTCAATTAGGATAATAGATAAAAGAAAAGGCTGCCTGCAGTGCTTTATTAACGCCCTGCAGGCAGCCTTTTCATGCGTTTTCGTGCTTATTTTCCGATTTTCTGGACTTTTTCGCTGTATTCTCGAACAGTATCGAAGTTCGCATCGGATGATTTTTTATAGCCGACATGTGTGTAAATATCTTTGATGATTTTTTGACCTTTTGGATCATTTCCAATTTTGATAAAAGCGTCAGTGACCTTGTCTTTCCACTTTTTAGACATATCCGGCCGTACACTAATCGTGTCATTTGGAATTTTCTCCGTCAAGAATAAGTAATGCGTTGTTTTATAAATATTCGGGTACTCTTTTTCAACAATATTACGGGCATCGACAAAGACGGCAGCAGCATCAACGTCACCCGACATCAGCGCCTGCACGCCTTTGTCATGGCCCTGCAGTTGGACGCCGGTTACATCTTTTTGCGCATCGACACCGGCTTTTTTCATTTCAACGGCCGGCCATACATACCCCGCAGAAGATGTTGGTGACTGCCAGCCAATCTTTTTACCTTTTAAATCTTTGATGCTTTTAATGTTAGAATCATTTTTAACAAGCATGCCGGAATAATAGTAATCCACTTTTTCCGAAGTGGGTTTTCCGGTTTTCGGATCCACCCCGTAGCGGAGCGCCTGTAATAAGACATCTGCATAGTGTTTTTTATGGGCAAGCACATAATCCGTTGGCGGCAGGAATCCGATATCCAGCTGCTTCGAACCCAATGCTTCCACAATACTGTTGTAATCCGTTGTCACTGTTACGGTGACCGGAATGCCGAGTTCTTTTGACAATAGTTTCCCCAGCGGTTTAGCTTTCGCTTCCAATGTTTCGGCATTCTGGGAAGGCACAAAGCCGATTTTCAGTTCTTTAGGTGTATAGGAACTGCTGCTGGAGTGGCTGCTATTCCCTGATTTTTCCCCGTTACTCCCGCAACCGGCAGCCAAGGAGGAAGTCAGTCCTAAAACGACAAACAGTGCAAGAAACTTTTTCAGCATACATTTACCCCCAATTTTATCATGATGGATTTACCTTCACTTTCAGTTTCTATCATATACTACATGGAAAACAAAATAAACGAAATTTTAATTGTTTATAAATGTTTTAACAACGCAGAAAAAATGGGGATTTTTGAACATACATGGAAAATGTAAAAGAAAAAAGCTACAATGTGGATAATGAGATGTCGAAAAGAAAGGAAATAGGGATGAAAACATTTGAGCTGGTGATACTTGAAACAAGCGATATTCATGGAAATATTCTGCCGATCAATTATGGAACAAATGAGGAAGCGGCTGTTGGGTTGGCAAAAATCTCCACTTTGGTCAAAACAGAACGCGCACGGCAAAAGCACGTGCTGCTTCTTGATAATGGAGACCTTATTCAAGGGACGCCGCTAACCTACTATTATGCAAGGATTGATTCAGAAGGGCCCAACCCGATGGTGCTTGCTGCCAATTCGTTGCAGTACGATGCAGCCGTGCCGGGAAATCATGAGTTTAACTATGGGCAAGCGCTGCTCCTGGGGGCGGTGAAGGAATCCCATTTCCCGTGGCTGTCCGCCAATATTTTAAACGAGCAGACGAAAATGCCTTATTTTGGGCGCCCCTATATCATAAAAAAATTCGCGGAAGGATTGAAAGTGGCCTTACTGGGATTGACTACTCCTTATATCCCAAACTGGGAGCAGCCGCAGCATATCAGCGGGATGTTGTTTGCCGACCCTGTTGAAACGGCAAAACAGTGGGTGAAATTTTTGCGTGAAAAAGAACAGGCAGATATCGTCATCCTCTCTTACCACGGCGGATTTGAACGGGACTTGGACAGCGGCGAACCGACAGAAGACTTGACAGGTGAAAATCAGGGTTACCAGCTGTGCCAGAAAGTATCCGGAATCGATGTGCTTTTGACCGGTCATCAGCACCGGATGATCGCTGGAAAAGCAATCAACGGGGTGACGGTGGTACAGCCAGGCAATAACGGCAGGGCGGTAGGAAAAGTTGTATTGCAATTGGAAAAACAACAGGGACACTGGCGCTGTGTTCAGAAGACATCAGAACTTTTGTCTGTTGAAACAGTAAAAGCCGACCCTGCGATTATTTCTCTTGCCAAACCATATGAAGAGGCGACACAGGCCTGGCTTGACCAGCCAATCGGTAAAATTGAAGGGGATATGCTCGTGCATAACCCGATGGAGGTCCGCTTGAAAGATCATCCCCTGATTGAATTTATGAATCGCGTGCAAATGGAAGCGACTGGGGTAGACATATCATGCACAGCACTATTTGATAACCAGTCGCCAGGCTTTCCTGAAAACGTGACAATGCGGGATGTTGTTTCCAACTACATTTATCCGAATACCTTTAAGGTTATCCGAATTACCGGAGCAGATATAAAAGCGGCACTTGAGCGTTCGGCTAGCTATTTTAAGACTAGTAACGGCGGGACAATCGAAGTCAACCCCGCTTTTTCGAACCCAAAACCACAGCATTATAATTATGATATGTGGGAGGGCATCGACTATGTGATTGATCTGTCAAAACCAGTCGGCAAACGGGTTGTCAAACTCGAATACAAAGGAAAGCCCGTTGATCCGGCCGCCGAATATGATGTCGTGATGAATAACTACCGGGCCGGCGGTGGCGGTGATTATTTGATGTTCAAGGGTAAGCCTGTTGTAAAAGATGTGCAAATCGACGCGGCCGAACTGATCGCCAACTACATTTTAGAACGGAAAGTGATTCGGGCAACGGTGGATCACAATTGGAAAGTGATTTTTTAAAGAAAGTGTATGTCACATGGCCAAAATGGTAAAGCCCAATGCGATGCGGCTGCTTGATGACCATAAATGCCCATACGGCTGTCACTTTCAATTCCACTAATGGACTGTGTCGTGACTTTTCTCAGAAACGCGGTAGCCAAAAGCCCACAAAAAGAGTATCGAGAAATACCCGGTATAGTACCGACGTGATATAAAATAGAAGGCTGAAACTTTTTACACTTTTTGCGATTTTGATTATAATAGGCTTTGTACATATTGGGACGAGGAGGGAATGCCAGTGGCAAAGTTAGATGAGACATTGTCCATGTTGAAAGATTTAACCGATGCAAAAGGGATTGCCGGCAATGAAGCAGAAGTGCGTGCCGTTGTCAAAAAATATATAGAGCCCTCAGCTCTGAAGAGTAAAT
>NZ_JARTJQ010000059.1:0-51592 GCF_036225245.1 Weizmannia sp. CD-2023 | reverse complement strand
CCGCGGGGAAAGAACCTATAAAGGCTGCGACGGTTATGCACCTATGTTCGGTTACATTGGGCAGGAAGGCTACTGCCTGCATGTTGAGATGCGAAAGGGAAATAACCACTGCCAAAAAGGTACGCCGAATTTTATCAAGGAAACCATCCAATCTGCCAGGAGATTAACGGATCAGCCATTGCTTTTCAGGCTTGATTCCGGAAATGACAGCCGGGATAATCTCATCATTTTCTTGGAAGAACATGCAAGCTTTGTTATCAAACGCAATCCTCGTAAGGAAAAAGCAGAAGACTGGCTTCATATTGCCCAAAAATATGGGATCTGCTGTGAAGAACGGGAAGGAAAGAAGGTTTACCTTGGATCCATCCCCGAAACCATTCAATTAAAAGACCAGATACGAACCATCCGAAAAGTCTTTAAAGTGATCGAAAGAACCATCTCAAGAGACGGCCAGATTTTTTTAATTCCTGAATATGAATTTGAAACCTACTGGACAGATCTTGAAGTGCCGCCTCATGTGGTGATCTCTCTCTATCATGACCATGGCACATGCGAACAGTTTCACAGTGAAATTAAATCAGAACTGGATCTGGAACGGTTGCCATCGGGCAAATATGAAACGAATGGCCTTGTGCTCCATTTTGGTGTATTTGCGTATAATTTACTTCGTTTGATCGGACAAGAAAGCTTGAAAAAACAAGATGCACCATTGAAAAAGAAAGCAACACGAAGAAGAATCCGAACTGTCATCCAGAATATGATTACACTGGCTTCAAAGCTTGTTTACCAAGGTCGGCAATGGAAATTAAAAGTGACAGCGACCAACAAATGGTTGCCGACTTTTGCTCGCTTATACGATGCCTTTTACTAGACAACCAGGGTAATAAGCGATAAGAAGAAAAGCCGAAACAAACCAGAAAACTTGCAAAAAATGGAAATTTGCAGGTTTATTTGTCATGCCCTAAAATAAATGAAATAGGGAAATATTTACCTACTAAAACTACAAAAGTATATTTTATGAATAATCAGTTATATCTAGAAATCCACACTTGGGAAAACTACCTATTACCGATGTTTGTTAGATTTTCGTCACGGATTCAGGTTATAGTTAATGTCATTTAAATCGTTCCCAGACAGGAAGAGCCCATTTTGGCAAATTACTCTTTTCAAAAGTAATCTGACCATCATTTACTTCCAAAACAATTTCCCCGTTATATAGACTATTGTCGATTAACACAAGATTATCAGCCATAGTGGCATAGTTATGTAGATGTTCAAAAGACGTTTTATTTCGTCTGAGGATATCCTCAGTTGGGATGTCATGCCCACCATTTTTAACTCTCATTGCAACCCGTTCAATATTCTGATTCACATTATTTAGAGCTACGTAAAACATGGTAATTTTATAACCCATCGCTTTTGCTTTCTCCATTTGTCTAATGACATTTCCACCAGCAAGCGTTGTCTCGATAGAAAAATCCTTACCTTCTTGAATGTATTCATTTACTGATTTTATAACTTCTTTTCCCGCTGTTACCCTTTTTGATTCAGGGTTATCCGGATCAATTTTTCTTGCTGTAGCATCCGGATCAATGTTAATATCAATACCAATTTTGTCAATAATTAAGTTTCTTATTGTACTTTTTCCGCTTCCATTATTCCCCGCAAATACATAAAACATGGGGCTATGCTTATGCATTATGACTCACCATTATGCTTTAATGGGACTATATCTCCATTAGGATATTCCTTTACCAACTTGCCGTTTTTCTCGTACACAATATAAGTGTTATTTACTTTTGCATCAATTCTTGCTCGCTCGCCAGTCATCTTGATCCATTTGTCTGCCCAAGCAAATTTTCTTTTTGGAATATGATTTTGCTCTCCCAACTAGAAACACCACCTTCATATAAATCATTGATAACAAATGGATGCTACTGCGCTTCATCCTGCATGGCAAATATTGAAGCAGGACTTGCTGAATGCATGCATCCAGCAAGCCGAACCTTTATGAAACCCCCTTCTTCTATGAAGCAGGAGGGAGGGGGTTTTAGCAAATTGCATTTTTTTGATTTGCCCATTTCTATAAGCGTTTCAACTCTTCCTCAATCGGTGTATCTCCCGAAATGAGGTCGAATGCTTTCCGGTATGTTTTCGGTTCGTCGAGGCTTGCGAGAATGGTGCGTGCGACGTCTTCACGCGGAATGGTGCCGCGTTTTAAGTTTTCCGACGCTTCGACTTTTCCGGTGCCGGGTTCGTTCAGCAAGCCGCCCGGCCGAATGATCGTATAATTCAGCTTGGTTGACTGGAGCACGCGGTCTGCATAATGCTTGGCAACATAATACGGCTTGATGGCCTCGCTCCAGTTTTCGCGGTGGTGGGCCTGGAGCGCACTCACGATAACAAAACGGCTGATGCCTGCTTTTTCTGCCGCCTCCATCGTTTTCACCGCGCCATCCAAATCGACAAGTAACGTTTTGTCCGCGCCCGTGTGCCCGCCGGAACCAGCGGTAAACACAATGCAATCGCAGCCCTTCGCCGCTTCCGCCAGCTCATCGACAGTGCCTTCCAAATCGGATATGACCGCATCCACCCCTTTTTGCCTGAAAAATTGAGCCTGTTCTTCTTTCCGCACCATGGCGCGCGGAATATGGCGGTCACTTTTTTGTAAAAGGTCCACAAGCATTTTTCCGATCTTGCCGTTTGCGCCTGCAACAAGAACTTTCATCCAATCCATCTCCTTTCGTTTTTTTCTATTATTTCAAAAGGAGTATGGAGAAGCAAATGATTGAGAATATATGTACCAACCGGGATGCAGCTTACTTGGGGTGGAACTTCCGTTGTTTCCACAGAAAAGCAAAAAATCCGCATTTTTTTGCGGATTTTTACTCCATAATGGACACACCTTGTTCTGAGATATGAAGCGCAAGTGGGATAATGCCTGAAGCTTCCCATGCTGCTTTCAACGCGGCAGCTTTTCCCTTCCCTGCTACAAAGGCAATGCCGCAGTCTCCGCCACCCGAGCCCGATGATTTGCCGGCACCGAAACGGCTGGCAATGTCTGCCAGTTTCTTCAATGGCGCCGTTTCAATGGTGGTATGGGCTGCTGCTTCAAGTTTCTGCAAAGCACGCCGGTTTTGCCGGATGCTTTCAAATACGCCAGCCGTATCTTGCTGCATGAAACTTTCCGCCAGTTTATCCACTGCGGCGATACTTTCTTGCAAAAATGCCGTGTACGTTTCCGTTGCTGCCTCCCGCAATTTGCCGATGCGCTCCACCATTGGCCCGGTTGCCACGGCTTTTCCGGTCCAACCCACGCAAAAAATGAGGTCCGGCGGCAGTACCAATTTGGAAATGGACAAATACGGCCATTTTTCTGCCAGTAATTCCGAAACTGTGCAGCCCGCTTCCAACTGGGAAAAAATCCAATCTGGCCTGAATGCGGCATATTTCAACATGCCGCCGTACACGGAAGCGGCAAGATCCGCGCCGGACCCGTTGCCCTGTGTTTTCAAATGGGCCACAGCGGCCAGTTTAAAAATGGCTTCCTTCGTTTCCGGCAACCCTTTGTGGGCGTGCAAAAGGGCAGTAAGAACGGCAGAAAGAATCGCAGCACTGGAACCGAGCCCGTATTTTTGCCTTGTTGTGGGATCATCCAGTTCACTCGTTACCGTAATGTGAAGCGGGCGGAGCGGAATCGATTTTTCCATAAGCAGCTGGTTAAAAACGACGAGCGCATTTTGGATAAACCGGAGTTTCGGGTCATCGCGGTCAAAGCGGACTTCCCCGTTCTCCACACGCCACGCTGCATGCGGAATGCCAATCTGCGGCAAAGAAAAAAGGTTTTCCGTGCTTTCTTTTACCTCTATTGTGATGTATCGGTCTACCGCGGCAACCATAGCAGGGCAACCGGGTTCAATGACCGCATATTCGCCGGCAATCATTAGTTTACCCGGCGCCTTTACTTGAAATTGCATCCCGTTCATCTCTTTCAATCCTTTTTAGGTCGGTGACCCGTCAAATCTGCCAGCATCACATCCAATGCCTGCTGCACGCCTTTTTTTTCGACCATGTCCCCCTGGCCAACTAGCGGACGGGGGTTGCATTTCCCGCGTCAAAACAAGTTCCATGGCACTTCCATGCTCGTACGAAAAGGAAGCAGCCCAGAACCCGTTACGGGTATGGTGCCGTTAAATAGCGCGAAACAGCCAGTGCCGCCGAAATGGTTTTTTCAGCCACGGCTGCAGAAGGAAAAACGGCATTTTTTAAAAAGGGCATCATCTGGATGTTTTGGCGCCTTCCTGCCGGGGTTCCAGCGTTTCGAAAAGCATTAAAACGGGCCGTATTGAATGCCCGGACCTGGATGGCAAACCAGCACTTCGCGGACGGACGGGATGGCAGAAAGCGCATGATATACAGTCTCTTCATCTTTTCGTTCGCACAGCACTTTCACATTCGGGCCGGCGTCAATTGTAAAATAAGCTTCAATCCCGCGTTCGCGCAAAAGCGCCACTTCCTGCATGACATCGAGCGTTGCACTTTGCCAGTATAAAAAAGGCGGGTCGGCGCTGATCGTTGTCGCATGCATTTTTAACGCATTTGCTTCAAGCACGTGCCCAAGCATCGTAAAATCGCGCGCTGCAATCGCGGATTTTGCGGCGGCCAAATCTGTTTCCACAGTTTCGAGCCAGGCTTTATAAAACGGCGACGTGCTGACAGTCCGTTTCATCCCTTCCCTGCTCGAAATTTTTTTCTGCTTTGATTCTACCAAGCAGGATAAAATGCTAAGATCCCAATCGTCTTCGCTGAGAAGCGGAACCGCGTGTGAATCGGAGCCATCCGCTTTTTCACCTTTTTGCCACTCGACGAAACCGCCGTAGATGCTGCGGCAGGCGGACCCGGAACCTTGGCGCGCCAAGATTGACAGCGTACGCCCATCCACCTCAATGCCGAGCGCTTTAACAGCCGCAGCTGCAAGCGCCGCCATACCGGATGCGGAAGAGGCTAGCCCGGCAGCGATCGGCACTTCGTTTTGTGATTCTATATAGGCATATCTTTTTTCTCCCGCAAAGGCCCTGATCTTATCCATAAAGCGGGAAATTTTCGTCGTTTCCGCATCAATGGCCGGTTTTCCGTTCAGAAAAAACACGTCCGCCTTTAAAGCGGAATCAAAAGCCACCTTTGTTGTCGTATAAAACCTGTCCAGCGTAATGGACAGGCTGCTGTTCATCGGGAGAAAAAGCTTTTCGTCCCGTTTCCCCCAGTATTTGATCAGGGCAATATTCGTATGGGCCCTCGCTGTTGCCTCCATCTTTCATCGTCCTTCCAGTAAAAATGCCTTCTTGCTTTGAAAAGGTACTTCCCTGTCAATGCTATTCTCGCTGCCGGACAAAAAGGCTGCCCTGACCAACTATCTCCAAAGGAAAATGCCGCAAACCATTTTATTGCAAGAATCAACTGACCGTGATTCCCCAGCTCAGCAGCTTCGGGGCCCCTTTGCCAGCCGCTTCAACGGAAAATGCCTTCTAATGATTCGCCCGACTTTGAAGACAAGGACAAAAAGAGCTGCCCGCTACAAGCAAAAACAGGGAGCCTCTTTTACATGAAGCATCTCCTGTTTTCGGGGCTGTGCTGCATGATTGCGGAATAACGGTCATCCTTCCAGCGAAAATTGCCATACTTGGGCGGCGCCTGCATTTTGCAGGGCTTGCGCAACTGCTAAAGCCTTTTTCCTGCTTTCGGCGAGCGAAATAATGCAACCACCCCGGCCCGCACCGGTCAGTTTGGCACCGAGTGCGCCGGCTGAGCGTGCTGCAGCGCATAATGCGTTAAGCCCTTCGTCGCTGACACCCAAAACGGAAAGTTGTGCATGTGCTTCATTAAATAATCGGCCGAGATGCAGTCCGTCTTTTTCAATCAATGCCCTTCCCGCTTCGTGCACGATTTCGCCTAAACGGTTGATGGCGGACTCCACCGTTTTCGGGTCAGAACCGCTTTTTTCACGGATGCTCCCGACCGCCATTGCCGTATTATGCACGCGCCCGGAATCGGCGACCACCAGATAAAACGGAAGCGAAAACGGAAGCGGCCGGGCCGCCTTTCCTTTTTCAAACCAGATCGGATCATTGCTGATGACCGCCATCATATCGATGCCACTCGGATTCCCGTGGGCAAAATTCTCAGCAATTTGGACAAACCGTTCGAGTTCCATTTTCGTTAATTGTTTTTCAAAAAAAGCATACAGCCCGCGGACAATGGCAACGGCAACAGCAGCACTCGAGCCAAGCCCGCGCCCGATCGGAATGGTCGACTCCAGTTTAATCGCCAAATTTTCAGCCGGCTTTTTTAACGTACGGAGGATTTCTTTGACACATGCCCTGATTCCGTGAAGCCTTTCCGGCGCTTTATCCAGTGCCCCTTTGTAAAACCGGCAGTCAATGGAGAGCGGGCCTTGTTTTTGGATAACTGCCGTTTCAATTTTCACATGATCGAATGGAAGCGCGATCGCCGGTTGTCCGTAAACAACAGCATGTTCCCCCGCTAAAATTAATTTTCCGTGTGCCGTCCCGGTTGCTATATTGCCGGGAATTTTCATCATGTTTACCCCTCGCTTTCCCTTGCCAGACCGATGCGCGGTTTTCGGGAAAATTTTTTTCAAAAAAAGTCCTTCATTGTGCCGGCTCCTTAAACGGTGCCATACAGAAAAAAATCTATGTTATCCAGCGGTGAATGGATCGCTGGCAAATCGTATTCCATCGAGCATCGCCACTTTTCGACAATGCCTATTTTATCGCAACAGGCCGCGTGATGCCAATGGTTGAAGCCTGTTGCATATATATGAAAATATGGGCCGGATTCCCAAAAGTTCCAAAAGAAAACCAGCCGTTGGAAATTCTAGCTTATACCGGTACTGATAGAATTGGGTTCGTGCCTTCACCTCTTATGGGCAGCATCCGTCTTTTGCGAGCCGGATGTGGAAAGGTAGTTGTGCCCATTCCCGTTTCTACAGATGATGAAACGGGAGAATGCAATGTTTAAATCTGTGCCAAAAAATAACCGCTCATGGTTGTGAGGCTATCCACAAACAGAGCGATCACAGGATTACTTTCACCGTATCGTGATTCCCCGTCCATTCTATCGAAAATTGATCTTATTTGCAATAAAAGCGCAACGATTTGCATATACTGGAAATGATAAGGAGGATGTTTTGTGAAAGTCAGCGTCATACTTCCCGTTTACTATGTGCCGGAACCGGAGCTGGTGCGGGCGCGCTATTTCTTCCTGCGCAACGGAATGCCGTTTGAATTTGCGGCAACAGCAAGCGTTTCGCGCGGGTATTTGCCGGTAACGCCGGACGGCTGCTTTGATTTCCGCGCCTTTAAAGGAAAGCATGATTTCGACCATCTGCTTCCTGACGCTGTCCGCGTGCCGCCTGGGTTACAACCGGAAAAAGCGGAACTGCTTGCCGGCGACTTATGCAACCGCGCCCTTTCTTTAAAAGGGTTCGGCCAGATCGGCTATTTGCCGCCGCGCTCAAAGCAGGAAGCGGGCATCACGGTGATTTTGCAAAACCGCACCACAAAGGAGGAGCGGCGGATTCCGGCTGTGATCCGGCTGTTGCCGCAAAGAAGGATGCGCTTTGTTGCTGCCGTTGATATTGCGCTTTTAGCGGACTGGCTTGCATTACAGCAGACGGTGGATCTTTTTCTTGAGGTCAAAGCCGGCACTTTGCTGAAAAAACTCCGCCTTCATGCCGATCCGCATGCGAAACTCGGAAACTATGGCAGATGCGGGGAGCTGTCGGTCACAAAGTATGGGAATGTTTCGATCATCCCGGCTGCGGCGGAGCAGCGGAAAAGAGCATGATTTCCATATTTTGGTTTGTTTTATTTCGTGCCTGCCGGGAATAGGAACAGTGCAAGGCCAATACATCTTAAAAGAAGGGACTGGTAAAGTTTTTGATGAAAGACTTGACAGCAACTTCATTTTCCGTATTTGGCACTGCATTTGTCCAGCGGGCAAGTGGGACAACCGTCCGGAACCGATATACTTTCGGTGAAGGTTCGTGTCCGCCTACTATTTGAAGCCCCGGACTTATCTGAGGCCAGGTTTGGATAAGTCCGTACTGGACGTCATCTGAATATCAGATTTGGATGAGGCAAAAGGCGCAATCCGATCGGGTTGCGCTTTTTGTCCGTGTGCTCGAATATCCCTCCTGGTATACTTTGGAAATTCTGGCATTGCTGACTGCAGCACAATCGCTTTATTCCCCGCTCGGTTCATGTTAGCATGAAGATAGGAATACACGTGATAGAAGGAAAGCGATACGTTGAGGTGAAGAAGATGAGTGGAATCGTTGGGTACATTGGCAGACATTCGGCACAGCCGGTTCTGCTCGATTGCCTGAAAAAACTGGATTACCGGGGCTATGATTCAGCAGGCATTGCCGTCTCCGATATGAAAACCATCGGCGTCCGCAAAGAAAAAGGGCGCGTCGAAGATCTGGAAGCTTCCCTCCAGCTCGAACCGATTCCCGCCGGATGCCTTGGGATCGGCCACACAAGGTGGGCATCACACGGAATGCCGACCGTTGAAAATTCCCATCCGTTATGTGATGAAGAAGCACGTTTCTACGTTGTTCATAACGGAATTATTGAAAACTACCAGCAATTAAAAAAATTCCTTATCGCGCAGGGGCATCGTTTACAAACGGACACCGACACAGAAGTCATTCCGTATCTTCTCGCGCATTATGATACCGGCAATTTTGAAGAAACCGTGCGGATCGTCATTCCGCAATTAAAAGGTGCGTTTGCGCTTGCAATCATGGCAAAAGATCACCCGAACCAGATTATCGCCATTTCTTATGATAATCCGCTCATTATCGGCTTTGGCAGCGGGGAAGCTTATCTCTCCTCGGATATCCCGGCGCTGCTTTCGTATACAAAAGAAATTTACCCAATTAAAAACGGAGAGATGGCCATTTTGACCCAGACAAATGTGGAAATTAAGACACTTTCCGGGGAGAAAATTTTGCCGGAAAAGACATCCGTGCGCTGGAACCAAGACGAACTCAACCTGCAGGATTACGGTCACTACATGTTAAAAGAAATCATGGAGCAGCCGGAAGCAATCAAGCGCACGTTAAAAGACCGGCTGACAGAAAGCGGTGTCGTCATTCCGGAAGTGGACGATTTTTTCGCAAGGCGCAAGCTTACAGATCCGGAGAGAATCACCATTGTCGCAAGCGGCACCTCCCATCACGCCGGCATGATCGGCAAAAAGATTCTCGAAACCATGCTTGATATACCGGTTGAAGCCGCGATTGCATCTGAATTCAGATGTGAGCACGGGCGGTTGGACGAAAAAACGCTCGTCATTGCCATCAGCCAATCAGGAGAAACGGCGGATACAATTTCCGCCTTGAAAGAAGCGAAAAAGTCCGGGGCAGCGGTGATCGCGATCAGCAATTACCGAAAGAGCACGCTGGCGCGGAAATCGGATTGCGTAATTTATACGCATGCAGGGCCGGAACTGGCGGTTGCTGCAACAAAAGCCTATACAACCCAGATTACGGCGCTCGTCCTGCTTTCGATTGTTCTGGCAAAAAAACTGCACGGTTCCGGCGAAGGCCAAATCCCTGCCTTGCTCGATGCCCTTCATTCACTCGCTGATGACGTGGAAAAATGCCTGGTGATGACGCAGGATGCCATCGACCAGTTTGCACAGGTCACAAACGACCAGGAGCATCTATTCCTGATTGGCCGCGGGCTCGATTATGTCCTGGCGCTTGAAGGGGCGCTCAAACTCCAGGAAGTCGCCTATCTCCATGCGGATGCCTACGCGGCAGGAGAAATGAAACACGGCACAATGGCTTTGATCACGCCGGGTGTTCCGGTCATTGCCCTTGCCACCCAGGAACATTTGCGCGACAAGGCCATAAACAATATTAAAGAAGTAAAGGCACGTGATGCATATGTCGTCGGGATTACGACCACGGGAGATGACGAAGTGAGCGCCGTCGTAGACGAAGTGCTCTACATTCCGGAAGCACACCCCTTTCTCATGCCGGTCCTGGCCGCCATCCCGCTGCAGCTGCTTGCTTATTATGCCGGCATCGTACGTGGCTATGACGTTGACCGCCCGCGCAACCTGGCGAAGAGCTTAACCGTCGAGTAAAGGGAAATCGTGTTAAACTTTTTCAGGCCGTGCCTTTCACACAAAAACCGCCGGGGAAAAGGATTCTGGCGGTTTTTCTCTTTTAGGGCAGGCTCCTATTTGATTTTTTATCATATAATAAGCATTATAAATGATTCTATTTCTTTTTGTTTACAGCAATAACCCGCTAATCCATATTGATTCCCATTCTCAATTATTCAAAAAATTTATATTAATTGAGAATAAACGCTATTCTTTTTCGTTTCTTCGTGCTACAATACAGGTGAAAATAAGTTTATTTAGGAAGAGGTGTGCGATGATGCCGGAATATGATTATCACCACCTTCCCCATGTCAAAGTCCAGTCCGCATCAAAAAAAGCATTATGGGCAACGCTCGTCCTAACCTTGTTTTTCATGTTTGTTGAAATTGCTGGTGGTCTGATTTCGCATTCGCTTGCTTTGCTTTCCGACTCGGCACATATGGCTTCTGATGTCATTGCGCTCCTCTTCAGTATGCTTGCTTTGTTCATGGCGACACGCCCGCCAAACCGCAAATATACATTCGGCTATTTGCGGTTTGAAATCATCGCATCGTTCCTGAACGGGCTAACGCTTGCGGGCATTTCAATCGGTATTTTCATTGAAGGGATCAATCGCCTCGTCCATCCGCAACCCATTGATTTTAAGTGGATGTTTATCATTGCAGTGACCGGGCTTGTTGTGAACATCATCCTCACCATTGTGCTGCACCGGAGCACAAAAGAAGAAGAAAACTTAAATGTTCAAAGCGCGTTATGGCATTTTATCGGTGACTTATTGAATTCAGCCGGCGTGATTGTTTCCGCCCTGCTCATTTATTTTACGGGAATGAATTTCTTTGATCCGCTCATCAGCATCGTGATCGGCGGCATCATTTTTTACGGCGGTGCCAAAATCATCCGCGCTTCCTATTTGATTTTGATGGATACGGTGCCGGAAGGGTTTGATTTAGAACAGATCCGCACAGATATGTATCAAATTGAGGGTGTTGAAGACGTCCATGACATGCATCTTTGGAACATTTCTTCCGACCATTGTTCTCTGACCGCCCATGTATTTGTCAGGCATTCATCCGAACCGATGCACGTCATTTTGGCTGTCAATCAGATGCTTGAACAAAAATACGGCATCCGCCATACGACCATCCAGACAGAGGACCCCACCATCCATGATCATACCGATTATCTCCGGCAGAAAGACCGGACCGTTTCACTGTAGCTGCTGCTCAGCAGTTACAGTTTTTTTGTTTTCCAGCCAGACAATCCATTTGTAAAATCCGACCACACTGAGCAAAAGGAACGGATTTACGAGTGCCGAAATGGTGAAATTCCACCATCCGTAATGAAAATAACCCCATGGTGCCGGCAACAGGGTGATCATCTCACACCCCAGCATCAGCACTTCCCAAACGGCAATATAAAAAACCTTTTTATCCATGCTTTTCCAAACGGGAACCAGTTGAGATATAAAATATTGACAGGCGGAAGTAAACAAACCAAACCCGGGAGATTCTCCCAGTCCACTCCCTTTGTAAAATACCAGTAGCCATGGTACTTGTAATCGATATATACATCAAAAACCAAGTGGGAAGCGATGGTGAACGTCCAAATCTGTACGATCTGCCCGGGAGAAAGCCGCTTTTTTACACAAAAAACAGCCAGATTAAATCCAATGAGGGAAACAACATACCCAATCATGTTTGAGCCTCGCAATCAGCGTTAACGTTTTTTCAATAGCTTATGTTACCCGCCAATTTCTATACAGTCGCCAAATGGGCAGTGAGGGAAGGTATAGATTTGGGCCTTTTTACTTGTACGCCAGGTCCAGTTTGCTTCCCCGGTGGCGATTGGCGGATCAAAGCAAGGGCTGTGCACACATCGTTCTGGTTGGAGACTTTTTCCGATTGCGCCCTCCAGCTAAAATCGCACTGGTGTACTAATGCGCTGCCTCGCGCACGATTTTTGCCGCTGTTTGCGCATCCACGCGCAAAAATGAACAAAGTGCCTCATCCGGCGCATCCTGGCCAAAAAGCAAATAGAACTCTTCTATCGCTTTACGGTGCGCATCTTTACTGGTATGGCCGCAAACCTGGCAGTGCCACATGCCATTATTAAAATCCATTTCGAAACGGCGGCACACTGGGCACCCGACCCCCGTATACCATTCGCTTTGGTCAACCGGCCACGGAAAGATCCCCGATTTTTCGTGGCATTCCAGCAAATGCTTGTGCCATTTTTTAAAATGCTTGCTGTCCAGGACCGGCTGGCTGTATGTGTCCTGCATCTTTATAACTTTATAAACAGCCTGGCTTGCCGGGCAGATCTTCAATTCGTCTGCTGAATTGACAACAGGCATTTTCAGCTCGGCCTCCTCATGGCAAAGGACAAGCAAATACTCCAGCGTCAATTCGGGCAAATGCCGCATACGGGCCCATGTACATAAGATTTCTCTTTGTTTTTGCAGGCGCGCAAACGGTTCCGGCCAGCCTTTTTCCTTCCCGCCTTTTTGCTGGATAAGCTGGGAAAAAGCCGGATCCGGAAAAATCACGCCGGATAAATGGGTGTAGCCTATAATCAAAACAAGATTCCGTGTGAGAATTAACCCGTCCAGGCATGTATTTGCAATGGGCAGTGCATGGTAAACATGGAATTGGTCGGACGGAAGAATCTCCAAAAAACGGTCTGCCCGCTTCTCCCTTTTATATTTCGCCCTCCACTTTTTTACATCCTCCGCAATCTGCCCATACAGCGGATGCCTTTTGGGCAGCCTCCCCAGCAACGCCTCTCCCGCCCGGATTTGTGCGGGATATTCCCGCTGTTTTACAATCACGTCCAACTTCCCCTTTTTCATGATTTTATTTATTTTATTCGCTGCGTGGGAGGAAATATGTTAAAATTAAGAATATTATAGTGGGAGGTGCTGTTTGTGCGTCTGTATCTTGATCTGTTTGAAAATGACCAGCCTGTTCGTTCCTGATGCGGGGGACGAACAGCCGCTTCAAAACCCCCGTCTGGCTGTTAGATAAAAAATAAAGACGGAGGTTGATGACTGTGAAAAACAAATGGGCAGGTGCACTTTGCCTCGCACTTGCATCCGGCATCTGGGGCGGGATGTATGTGGTCAGTAAATATGTCTTAAACTTCGTACCGCCGCTTACGCTTTTATGGCTGCGGTATATGATCGGTTTTGCCGCACTGTACGCGATATTGCATGCCGGCAGAAAGAAAAAGGAAAAGGTAAGCCTTACAAAAAAAGACTGGCTGCTGCTCGCCTGGATCGGGTTTATCGGCTATTTTGCATCCGTTGCCATGCAGTTTATCGGGACGCAAAAAGCGGACGCCCATACCGGCGCGATCATTACATCCGCTTCTCCGGTTTTTATCGTGATATTCGCGCGCTTCATTTTAAAAGAAAAATTGACCGCGCGCAAAATACTGGCGCTGATTACCGCATCCGCGGGCGTTGTCATCGTGATCGGCTGGGACATTCACGTGCAAACCTATTTTTGGGGCAGCCTGATTCTGGCTGGAGCGATGATTACATGGGCACTTCTGTCCGTTTATGTAAAAGTGGCTTCCTGGAAAATGGATTCGTTAACCATTACAACATATGCCATTTTGTTCGGGCTGCTGTTTACAACGCCTTTTGCCGCCCGCGAAGCCATGATGGCCTGGCCTGTATCATCGGGCGGTTTTTGGGGGATGGCAGGTATTTTGTATCTCGGCGTCATCTCTACAGCCGGCGCTTTCTTCTTGTGGAACAAAGGGCTTGAAATGGTAGAGGCCGGCAGCGGGTCACTGTTTATGTTTTTGCAGCCTGTCACCGGCTCTTTTCTCGGCTGGCTTTTGCTCCATGAAAACCTGAACGGCCGCTTCTTTCTCGGCGGCGCCCTGATTCTGGCTGCAATTGCCATTTCGTTGCTCCCAGAAAGGATGCGCCTCGCACCCCGGATGGAAACGCCAAAAAATATATCGGATTAAAATAGCATCATAAGGCAAGGCCTGTCGCACCGGTCTTGCTTTTTTGTTTCTTTTTTTGCAAATTTGCAGGAATTTTTGCCGCTTTTATCGAAAAGGGAATAAAAAGGTTCCGGGAGGCAGAACAATGGATCGGTACAGTTGCTTGGCATATCTTTTGTTTCAAACGGATGATAACACGGTAAAAGAAGCGGCAATCCGCCTCGTACAGGGCAGCCTTACGCTCGAGGAGGCAAAAAGCGACAGCACGCTCAAGCCGTATTTGGAAGCCTGTGAAAAACGGCTGAACATACAGCCACCGGATGCCGAGCAGGTTTATGCATTTATGGAAAATTATATATACGCCGTATAAAAAGCATCTGGCAGGGCAAACCGGCGAACTTCTAAATGGCAGTCCCCGCTTAGGCTCCGCAAGCGGAAGTGTGCCGCCGCAAACGTATGCCCTGCCTCGCGTAGTGATTTTGCAAATTTTGAGGTTCGTCCGCGGTTATAGGCACTCTCCATGCCAAATCGCATACCCCAGTTTATGAGCAGCAAGTCTGTTAATTAAATGGACTACCGCTGTCATACGGTTTTTTGATTGCAAACCCGCCAGCTAAATGTTCGCCACATGCAATGAAGAAAATCCGCCTTTTCCCTGCCTTACAGCACCGTAATCCGGTTTCTGCCCTGACCCTTCGACTTGTACAGCCCTTCGTCCACCCGCCTTACAATGGTTTCTGCTGTATCCCCCGGTGTATATGCAGTCACACCGAAACTTGCGGACAGCTTTCCCGCATGCCCAAATGAATGGCGGCTAATGCTTGCTTTCAAATATTCCGCCAGTTCCTCTGCCTGGGGCAATTCATCCTTTGTAATGATGATGAATTCTTCACCGCCCCAGCGTCCGATGTAATCATTCGCTGAAATCACCCGGGAGGAAAGACGGACAAATTCCTTCAGCACCTCATCTCCTGTCTGGTGCCCGAACTGGTCATTCACCTGTTTAAAATAGTCGATATCGAAAAAAATCACGGAAAATGATGTGCCGGTTTTGTCCGCGTGTTTAACCGCAGCATCCAGCCATGCCTGCACCTGGCGTCGGTTGGCAATCCCGGTCAACATGTCCGAATAAGCCTTTTTCTTTTCCTCTTCCAATTCTCTAAATACTTTTAAGAGATAATGAGAAATGCAAAAGATGGCGATATAGACGAGATTGGCAAGGTAAAAGATCAGCATGGATATTTTATAGTCAAAGGAAAAATGGCGGAACCGCGGCATTCCGATCAGAAGCGTAGTCACGAACAAAGCGAGCGAATAAATGATCCCGTTCCGCTTTTTCAACGTGATAAAAATATAGAGAAATAGAAGCGGGCTCCAAATGATCGAAATTCCGATGGCTCCCTCTTTTCCCGGAACCATGTATTGAAAAACACAGTCCATCACGATGGCAAGATAATAAACCGTGAGGATCACGAGATTCACATAGTCAAACAAGCGGAAATAACGCTTGAAAACCATGCAGATGAGAAACAGAGCGTTCCAGGCAATCAGGATCCGCGTCGTGGCGAGATAAAATAAAGCTGTACGGGTGCCTGTGTGAGGGACCAAATTGTAAATCGCAAGGGCAGCGATCAAAAGCGGGCTGATCCAAAGATAAAGGATTCTTTTAAAATCTTCCAATGTCTCGATTTTCCTGCCCATTTCCGCCCCGCCTTTCTGATCAATCTCCGGGGAACTTGCAAACGAAAACAAAGGCCAAACTTCGGCTTTTCACTGCGCATTAGCAACTGGCTGGCATGGTTAGAAAACCGGTAGCCCCTGTAGTTTTGCGTCTCCATTTTTCAATGGATTTGCCCCTTTGATATAGGTCTTTTATCCTATTATACTGTATTTCTGTCCAAAAGAAACCATCAGTCAAAGGATAAGAAAGGGCAATTCGGTTAAAATTTGCCGTCTGCAGCTGCTGAAATCGTTTATGGCGATTCCGCCAACGCCCCCCGCCTCATCGCTGAAGCAAGGGGCATGGATGTGAAATGTTTTCCTCTGTTTTACGCCGAAATGTAACGCGTTGTCCTGTGCTTTTCAGCGGCCTTGCGTTTTGCCGGATCTGTTTCCGACATGTTCATTAGGGCTTGCTGAGTAAGCAAAATTTCTAAATTGGAAAGGAGGCTGACAACTTTGGTCGAAATTTAAATGCGAGCGTTTTACAAAAAATCTAGGAAAAAGCTTGCACTCGAAAGCTGATTCAACGTATTAGAGAAGACAGAATCACGCATTGTCGTAGATAGATTCTTCTGAGCTTGCTGATCAATTGGGACAAACGCAGAATCGGATTCGTTCAGCAAGCCCTAATTTACAAACCGCTCTGTTTTCCCGAGCTTTTCCCAGTATTCATTGCGCAGGCGGACTTTCTGGATTTTGCCAGATGCCGTTTTCGGCAACTCATCCACAAATGTCACACCCGTCACGGCTTTGAAATGGGCAAGCCTTTCCCTTGAAAAACGGATGATGTCTTCTTCTGTTGCGGCCGCATCTGCTTTCCGGACGACAAACGCATGCGGGGTCTCCCCCCATTTTTCATGTGGAACAGCAATCACCGCTGCTTCAAGGACAGCCGGATGCTCATACAGCACTCCTTCCACTTCTATAGAGGATATATTCTCTCCGCCACTGATAATAATGTCTTTTTTACGGTCGACGATATCGATATAGCCGTATTCATCAACGGTCGCCATATCCCCTGTATAGAGCCGCCCGTTCCGGATCGTTTTCATCGTTTCTTCCGGGTTTTTCCAGTATCCGAGCATAACACCATGGCCTCTTACCGTGACCTCGCCGATTTCTTTCCCGTCATGGGCCACTTCTTCGTCATTTTCCCGTAAAACCCGGACATCGCTTCCGATCATCGGAAACCCGGCTTTCGCCCGCAACCGCAATTGTGTATCACGGTCCAGCCCGCCAAGCTGCGAACGAATGACAGATACAAGGGTGAGCGGTGTTGACTCCGTCATGCCGTACACCTGGATGAATTCCCAGCCGAGTTCTTTTTCCACGCGTTCCACAAATGCGGGCGGCGGTGCAGCTCCGGCGATGACAACACGCACGTCCTGTTCAATAGCGGGATGGTGTTCCGCGTTGTACTGCAACAGGCTGTTCAGCACAGTTGGCGCCATATGCACCACCGTCACATTATGCCTGATGATTTCCGTGAAAATGGCTTCCGCCGACGGTTTGCGGAGGCAGACATGGGTCGCCCCGTTTGCTGTATAGTAAAACGGCGAGCCCCATCCGTTTACATGGAACATCGGGAGCACATGCAAATAGACATCGCGGTCCGTAACGCGCAAATGGTGCATCGCGCTTAATGCATGCAAATAATTATTGCGGTGGGTAAGCATCACGCCCTTAGGATTTCCGGTCGTCCCGCTCGTATAAAGCAGGCTGCACACATTGTTTTCATCGAGGCCGGCACGCGGGAACGGATCCGGCGGAAATCTGTCCAGCCAGCGGTCATAATCAATTTCAGCACAGTCATCCTCTTTATAGTGGATAATAATTTGCTCCACCGTTTCAAGCTCATCCTTTACCGGCTCGATCAAATGGTACATCTCCTGGTCCACAAACAATACTTTCGATCCGCTGTGATTTAAAATAAACCGGTAGTCTTCCGGGGTCAGCCGGATATTCAGCGGCACCATCACCGCCCCCAGCTGGAAAATCCCGTAAAAGCCTTCCAGCATTTCCACTGTATTCGGCGCGAGATAGGCCACCCGATCCCCTTTTTCAATGCCAAGATTTTTTAACCCGTACGACAGCCGGTTCACCCTTCCGTTCAGCTCCCGGTATGTAAACGCCCGGTCCCCGCAATACACCGCTGTTTTCCCGCCGTACAAAAGCACCGCGCGATCCAGAAATTCCGTCAACACCAATGGCACGTTCATGGACTCCCCTCCCATTTTCATTTTCTCCCTGTTTCCCCTTGCTGTTTAAAAACCAGCACTGTTGTATAACAATATTATAAAAGTTTTTAAACGCGTTTTCAATTGTCATATTTATTTGTTTTTTTGCAACATCAGATGGCCTTGTTTTCACATCTTTTACCTTGGTTTCCGTTTACATTTTTAATATAATGAGAGTATAGAAAGAAAAAAATTTTAGGAGGCAGTACATGTTATGAAAATTCCTGTAAAATCCGTTACATCGCCGAAAAAGTTTATCGTAGGGAACGGCCTGCTTGCCAATTTATATGCGTACATAAAAGATTTGGGCGACAATGCCTATGTGATTTGTGACGAATTCATCCTCGGCCGCGCAAAAGAAGAAGCCGGAAAATCTGTCCGGGAAGGCGGCGGGAAAGCAACTTTCGAACAGTTCAATTATCAAACCACCCAGGAAGAAGTAGACCGTAACCGCCGGCTTGCACGTGAAGCAGGCGCCAATGTCATTGTCGGCATCGGCGGCGGAAAAACGCTTGATACCGCAAAAGCAACCGCTTATTATGAAAAACTTCCGGTTGTCATTTTTCCGACGATTGCCTCCACTGACGCACCGTGCACGGCCCTTGCCGTTCTTTACAAAGAAGACGGCGCTTTTGACCGTTACTTGTTCCTGCCGAGCAATCCGGATGTCGTGCTCGCAGACACGGAAATTTTAGCTGCAGCACCGGTCCGCTTTTTCGCCGCCGGGATCGGGGACGCGCTTGCCACTTATTTTGAAGCGCGCGCCTGCTACGCGGCAAACGGCGACAACCTTGTTTTAATGAAGCCATCCCTCACCGGCCTGGCCATTGCCCGCACTTGCTACGAAACGATTCTCGAAAACGGCGTAAAAGCAGTGGAAGCCGTGAAAAACAAAGTGCCAACCCGGGCGGTGCAGGATACCATTGAAGCGACCATCTATTTGAGCGGTGTCGGTGCGGAATCCGGCGGTCTTGCCGCAGCACACGCCATCCATAACGGCATGACAGCTGTCCCTGCCCTCCATCGTGCACAGCACGGCGAAAAAGTGACATTTGGCCTGCTCGCACAGCTCGTCCTTGAAAATGCACCGAAAGAAGAGCTTGAAACTGTCATCCGCTTTATCAAAGCAGTCGGCCTGCCGCTAACACTGAAGGACCTCGGCGTGGAAGAATTTGTAGAAGCCGAATGGCGAAAAGTGGCGGAAGATGCTTGTGCCGATGATGACACAATGGGCAACGAACCATTCCCGGTTACGCCTGAAGATGTGTACAATGCCATTGTTGCCGCCAATGCCATTGCCGAAAAGTACCATGATTAAATCAAAGCAGCATATGTGAATCCATCACAAAAACGACGGGAAAACACGATCGTGTATCCCGCCGTTTTTGTCTATATCATATGAACTTAAGTTAGGACTTGCTGAACAAATCCAATTCTGCGTTTGTGCCCAATTTGTTAGTAATCTCTAGAAAAATTCATCTTTGAAAATGCGATTCTGTCTTCTCTATATATTGAATCCGCTATCAAGCTTTCTTCACATAGAGTACGTCTACGTTAAGGAAGCACGGAAAATTGAAGGTCTTTCTTCACATAGAACGCGTCTACGTTAAGATAGCATGAAAAATTGACGGTCTTTCTTAACATAGAGCCCGTCTACGTTAAGGAAGCACGAAAAAAAGATGACCTTTCTTCACATAGAGCCCGTCTATGTTAAGGAAGCACGGAAAATTGAAGGTCTTTCTTCACATAGAGGGCGTCTACGTTAAGGAAGTACGAAAAATTGACGGCCTTTCTTAACATAGAGCCCGTCTACGTTAAGAAAGCACGAAAAAAAGATGGCCTTCCTTCACATAAGGCGCGTCTACATTAAGAAAGCAAGCAAAAACGAAGGCCTCGCATTAAATTTATGCCAAAGCTGTCAGCATCCTTGCCAAATCTAGGAATTTTGCTTATTCAGGAAGCCCTAATTATATATCAAGCATTTTCCGGCGCGTACCCGGGGCCTCTTTCCATCTCAAAGGCAAGTCTGAAGCGACACGTAGATTATTGCGGATCCGATAAGACACCAGTCCCAGCTACTTGCTGGTAATCTTCCACCGTTTTCCAGCCCTTGCAGACGTCCACCCATTTTTCGGCCTTCCCGTATGTATACAATTCTTCGCAGGTCAATTCAATTGCCGAGTTGCCGCTCCCGCATGCCGGAAATACGGTCGTGAACCGTTTGAGTGAGACGTCCATATAGACCGGCAAATCTTTTTTCAAACCGAACGGGCAGACGCCGCCGACAGCATGGCCGGTATGCTCAAGCGTTTCTTCCGGTGACAGCATCCGCGCTTTCCCGCCGAATGTTTGCCGGAATTTTTTATTGTCGATTTTCGCATCTCCCGCGGTGACAACAAGAAGGGCTTCTTCCTCACCGGTACCCCTGAACGCAAGCGTTTTTGCAATCCGTTCCGGTTCCGTGTTCAGCGCCTCAGCTGCAAGTTCAACCGTCGCGCTTGATGACGACAGGACGAGAACATCTTCTTCCCGATCCCACTGCTTAAAATAGGCTTTGACATCTTCCAATGACATATGGCGACACTCCTTTTTGTGAAAATTTTTAACCCCATTGTAACGGAAGCCATTCCGGGTTGCAAACAGGCTTGCCAAGTTTTTCGCCGGGCACACCGGCTGACTTCCCAAAGCTGCAGCTTCATTCGTTTTTCAACGGGCAGTCCCTTGTATGCGGCTGTGAAAGAAAGATAAGGTTTCCTGCTGCTTTTCAGGCTTGCGGTATGCTTCTCCAAGCAGCTTCTCCAGCCATTCGCTTCTTTCCGATGGAGAAAACTGCGGCCGCTTCAGAAGCTGGCGGCACTCATATAAAAAATCCACATATTGGGCGTAGTTCGTATCATAATGTTCGGATAATTCATTTGCAATTTTGGAAGCCAGTTTCGGGCTTGCCCCGGCTGTAGAAACACTGATGGAAAGCCTGCCCTTTTGGAAAAACGCCGGAAAAGCAAGGTTGCCATTTCCCGCATGGCCGGCATCGTTCACGAGGGCTTTGGCCGGGGCATGGGCAACAATCCGGCTGTTTGTCTCCGGATCATTTGTCGCTGCAATAACCACATCGGCCTGCCGGATGTCTTCTGGTTCGAATGTTTTCTGTTTCCAAATGAATGCGCGTTGTTGAGCCATAGCCTGCAATTCATCGTTCAGGTGCGGGCTCACGACGGTAACGTATGCCCCCGCTTCCTGCAAAAGCCGGAATCTGCGTGCCGCAACTTTTCCACCGCCGATAACAACAGCCTGCTTCCCGTCTAAATCGACCATAACCGGTACCCAAACCATTCCTGATCTCCTTTCCAGTTTATCCATTGCAAAAAGCCCGCCGTTCTCCCTGCTTGGCATGCTCCCATTCCAGCGTTTCCTGGAAAGCCGGAATCGGGTAAGTGCCGGCACGCGCAATGGAAAACGCCGGGCCGCGGGCATTTTTCAAACTGCATCGGACCCAAAAAAGTGCCGGTACGCGCAATGAACGCTGCACCCCGGCACCTTTTAAACTGCATCGCCCCAAAAAGTCCGGGGTGCACAATAGAAAACACCGCAGGCTTGACTGGGTAAAAATCCCGTGATCTCAAATAAAATCCTCTGCGCCCAACGCTTCTTTTGCCCGAACGGCCAATGCGTCCGCCATATCCGGATGGCAGCCGAGATACCGTGCCAGCCGGATATCATATCCTTCCCGCTGCAGCATGCCCACTTTCTTTTCCAGCGACCGGACGAGCACGCCGGTAAACCAAAGATAAGGGGCCACAACTACCGGGTGCCCGGTTGCGGTCAGCTCCTTCAGCGCATCATCAAAACGAGGCTCAAGCACTGCCAAATAAGCCGTTTTGATCTGTTCTGTCCCCAATTGCGCACGCAACCCGGCAGCAATTTTTGCAAAATCGCACAGTGTTTCCGGGTTGCGGCTGCCGCGTCCAACAAGCAGAATCCAGGCACCCGGAGGCATGCCGGTTTCCAAAATATTTTCTGCCAAAATTTCGATGATCCGGTCCCCGACACCGAGCGGGCGGCCGTACGTAAACACAATATGCGGATAACGCTGTTTCGCTTCCCGGATCGCGCGCGGGATATCCTCATAATAATGCCCGGCACTCAGCAGCAATACCGGCACAACAGCAATGCGCCCTGCGCCGCCCCGGACAAGCGCATCAATCCCTGCCGCAATATCCGGTTCCGCAATTTCCAGATAGCAAATTTCCTGGAGATCCGCATCCACCTGCGCCATTGCTTGCCGGATCGTCGCTGTTGCTTCCCGGGCGGTTTCAGGCACACGGCTGCCATGGCTGACATATAAAACGCCTTGTTTCATACCCGTTCACCCGGTACAGGCCGGAGCAGCAGAAAGCTGTTCAAACCATTTTAACTCTTCGCGCAGTTTTACCACTTCTCCGATGATCAAAAGCGATGGGTTGCGCAGCCCAGCCGCCTTTTCACTTAAATTTCCAAGCGTGCTGACCGCGGTTTCCTGTTTTTCAGTCGTGCCCCAGCGGATTAGTGCAGCCGGCATGTCCGGTGATTTGCCGTGCTTTATCAGTTGCGCACAGATGAGTGGCAGATTTTTCACGCCCATATAAATGCAAAGTGTATCAATTCCCGCATATTTGGACCAATACGCATCAAGATCTTCGCCTTTTTTCGTGACGCCCGCGATAAAAGCAACGGATGTACTGAGCCCGCGGTGGGTGAGCGGAATGCCGGCATAGGCGGGCACAGCGGAACCGGCTGTAATTCCCGGCACGATTTCAAACGGAATATGTTTTTGCACCAGGACTTCCGCTTCCTCCCCGCCTCTACCGAATATAAACGGATCACCGCCCTTTAAACGGACAACCGTTTTTCCTTGGTTAGCAAATTTCACAAGCAGGTGGTTGATCATATCCTGCGTCATCGTATGGGCATCCGGTTTTTTCCCGCAGTAGACAAGTTCTGCATCCGGCCTTGCCTCTTTTAACAGGTCCGGATTCACCAGCCGGTCATATAAAATGACATCCGCTTCCCGGATCAGGCGCAATCCTTTCACTGTAATCAGCTCCGGATCGCCGGGTCCTGCCCCGACTAAATATACTTTTCTCATTTCTTCACCTGCTTTAAACTTAATCGGACTCGTTGTTTTGGTTGATGCGAGCACTTGAACAATCCTAGTCTGGATTGGCTACAAGCGGGCACCTGAAAAAGCTGGCTGCTTTTGCCGCTAGAGCTTGCTGAACGGGTCCAATTCTGCGTTTGTACCCAATTTATCAGCAAGCTCCATCTCAAAATATAAAAGAATCCATCTTCGAAAATGCGATTTTATCTTCTCTATACGCTGAATCAGCTTCCAAGTGCAATTTTTTCCCTGGTTTTTTCATAAAACCGATTTGTATATAAATTTTTGCCGCATTCTTACCAAATCTAGGAATTTTGTAAAATGAACGAAATCTTGTCATGCAGACTGATGCTTACTCTTATTACCTATGTCATTTTATATAGCAGCCTTATTTTTTCTGAACCGTATGCAGCCCGCATTCGGTTTTATTAAAGCCCGCCCATCTTCCTGCTCTTGAGTCGCTGTTTCCGACAGCACGTGTGCACGGGAAGCAGCCGATGCTCGGATATCCCTGGTCGTGCAATTCGTTATATGGAAGATTGTTAGACCGGATATAGTTCCAAACATCATCCCATGTCCAATGAATCAGCGGGCAAATTTTAATCGAATGGAACCTTTCATCTTTATTGACAAAATTCGTTTTTGCCCTTGTCGGCGATTGCTCCCGCCGTAAGCCGGATATCCAGGCCGCCGCTCCCTGCAGCGTTTCTTCAAGCGGCTTGATTTTCCGGATATAGCAGCATTGGTCCGGATCCCTTTTCCAAAGGGCAGATCCGTATTGCGCCGCCTGTTCATCAAGCGTAAGCGACGGTTTTTTCATTTGTATATTTAAAGCCGGATATTTCTTTTTCACTTTTTCAATCAATTCGTAAGTCTGCGGAAAGTGCAGGTCGGTATCCAAAAATACGATATCCGCATCTTCTCTGACTTTCGAAATGAGATCAATCAGCACCATTCCTTCTGCGCCGAAACTGCACGCATATACCACTGATTTGCCGTACGTGCCATATGCCCACTGCAAAATTTCCAATGCGCCCTTCGTTTCATCTTCCGGCACGAACGCTGCGAACGGATCCGACGTAAACTGTTCATATGTGAGCCGCGTTTGCTCCACTCTATTCCCTTCTTTCGCATTCGATTACTAAGGATTAAACGACAAAAATCTTCTTACCCTGAAGTAAGAAGATATCCATTCCCGGGAAATCTTCTTATCTTTCAGGCCACCACCTGCAGGAATTGGCACAGTGCCCATTTCCGGACCTGCTGCCGAGGCTTCACAGGGCCCTTCCCTCCACCTCTCTTGATAAGAAAATAACAATATATAAGCTTGAAGTTTATTGTATACCTTCTTATGCTATTCGTCAACGAAAAATTCTGATAAAGAAAATCAGGCCCATTTTCAAGAAAAATGTTTATATGTCGGTTTTTGATCCTCATTTGATGGAAAAGGTTTCCAACTGACCCTTCATTTTTTGGCTAGCTTCCTTGGGCTTTTCTTCAAAATTTTGCTTCTGTACCAGATTGGTCATTCATCTTTAAACTTGCGGATGTCCTCAGTCGTACCAGGCTCAAATCTGTGCTTCATCTCACCCGGATTTCTGCAGCATCTTTTTAAAAAGGAGCAACAGCTACCTTTTACCATAGAGGTCTTTCCTTATTATCAAACGAATAAACATAAGGCATCGTAAGAATCAAACAAACCCAAATAATGACGATTAGTGTTATGAATGCAACTTTTGGAATGCCCAATATCATCAGTCCAAATGATACGAAAAGGCAAAGTAGAGAAAGATAACCAACTTTATTTCGAAACTTCATACTTGGATATAACTTGGCTGTACAATTTGGACATTCCATGGTTTGGTCAAACTTCCATAGTCTCTTAAAAATATAAATCCACTTAAATTGATGGTTACAATTCAAACATTTTGGCAGGCTCATTAAATTTCACCTTCCTTTTCATTGATTCTAACATAAAATTCAATTTATTTTTTATATTAACAACTATGGTTTGGAAAAGTCTTCTTTTTCAGTGCGTTTTCCAACCTGCGGGGGTAAACTACATATATCAATTGACACAGACTGAATGAAGGCAAAGCGAGGTGGAAAAATGATTCATTTGGACAAGCATCATGACCCCTGGACAAACGGCATACTGCTGCGCCAACTTTCACGCAGGACAGTCCAGCCGGGTACCCTGATCCGGGAGAATGAAGCACTTTTTCAACAGTACTGTCAGCCGGAATTTCACAAACCGTTTTCCCTTTCACGGTTGCTGCTGAACCGGCGATATCCGGTTGAACCGTATAAAACGCTTGCAGATCAGAACGGCCTTGTGTACCCGGAATGGAAAACGATATTGGATCAAGCGTACAGCCGTCTGCTGGCTGTGGCATCCCGTACAGTCAATGTGGCAGATTACGGTGCGGTCGGCGATGGAAAAACCGACTGCACAGCGGCTTTCCAAAAAGCATTGGGAAACGGCCGGGTGAAAGTGATCGTACCGAATGGTGTTTTTCTAGTAAAGGGGCTTAAGCTGCCTTCATGGACATGCCTTTGCGGCAGCGGAAAAGGCGTAACCATCATCAAACTCCATCCGCATGCACCGAAAAAAACGCGTCTCATCCAAAATGCCCATTTTCATCGTGGCAATCACCATATATCGGTGGAGGGGCTCACGCTCGATTGGAATGTCGAAAGGCTCGGGCAAGAGGAAAGAACGGCGGCAGGAAATAACCGTTCAAGCTGCCTGACTTTTGCGCACGTCACGTTCGGCTGGGTGAAAAATGTGGAGGCGGTGGGGGCCGGACTGCACGGTTTTGATGTATCCTCTGCCCGTTATCATTATTTGGGAGACGGCTTTCTCGCCCCAGGAAGGAGCCGCTATATCTGGCTGGACGGGCTCACGGCAAGCGGATTCGGTGATGACGGGATTACCACCCACCATAGCGACTATTGTTTTATTTCAAATTCTTTCTGTTACAACCCAAGTGGAAGGGCCCACAAAAAAGGGTTTTCCAACTCCAATGGCATTGAGATTGATGACGGCTCGCGCCATGTATGGCTTTGCAATAATGCATCAAGCGGCTGTTTCGGAGGTGTTGAAATCAAAGCCCACCACAATGCATCGGCTGCTTCTCATGTGCATTTGTATGGCCATCTTTCTGTCCGCGACAACCGCTCTTTTAACTTCCGGCATATCGGCCACCATAAAGGCAAAGATGCCGATTCGAAAAGCGCGAACCATATTGTGGCGGCCAATCTAGTTTCTGTCGCACCGGTGTTTACGGATTTATATGAAGGTTCAACGCCGCGCAGCCTCGTTGTTTCCGCTTACCGAAACGTTGTAATTAACGGGCTGACTGCGCTTGGCGACCCGGATTATGATTTCAAGGGAAATCCTGTTGTCGCCATCCAGTACCGCGCAAAAAATGTTATTTTGAAAAATGTAGAAATCAGCGGGTTTCAAAATGCAAAACGGATCAGGGGCAAAGACAAATGCGTACTGCTGTAATGCTTGGATTGTTCATAAATAAAGAGAGAATCTAAGCAAGACTTGCCGAATGAATCGGATAATAGCTTCTTATCCGATTCACCCTGCAAGTCCAGCCTTCATGTTTGCCACCAATAGAAGCGATATCTGCAAAAAAGGGGATGAAATGGCTTTCGAGTGCAAAGTTTTTTCTACATCTTTTTGAAACCCTTGCATTTAAAGTTCGGCAAAACCCTTGGGATCCTTGCCCGTCCGAGATTTTGCTGATTCAGCAAGCCCTGGATCCTTCCTTTTCATCATCGTTTGAAGATCATTTCCCGGGGAAACTTGGTGTCTTTTGTCATGAATGCGGGCGTGGAAAGACATTTCTATACAAAGTTTTTGCCGACTTTGCGCCCCTTCTCGAGTAAAAGACATTTTGTCTTCCTTGATGCCAATGCCCGGAAATTTGTTGTGACATGTCTTTCATAGCACTCGTGCCAGTAATGTTATCGCAATTTTTCTCTCATTAAGTTGCGAATACTTTTCCCGACCAATTGTGTTATTTTCCTTTCACCATAAAGGACGCTTTCCCGGGAAATTTGTTGCCTTTTGTCTTTTTAAAGACCTCTAAAAAACATTGGGACCATCGTACGGATCCTTTTTTGTCTTTTTGAAGGCTTCTAAAGGACACTTGGACCACTACCCAGATCCTTTTTGTCTTTTTGAGCATCTTAAAAAGACATTTTGGCTCGATCCCCACTCCTTTTTGTCTTTTTGAAGGCGTCTAGGGGACATCTTGGGGCGAGAATCATTGCCTTTTGTCTTTTTGAAGGTCTCTAAAGGACATTTGGACCTCCGCCCGGATCCTTTTTTGTCTTTTTGAACGTTTTAAAAAGACATTTGGACTCGGTCCCACCTCCTTTTTGTCTTTTTGAAGTGTTCTAGGGGACATTTCAGGGTGGGAATCATTTCCTTTTGTCTTTTAGAAGGCCTCTAAAGGACACTTGGACCACTGCCCAGATCCTTTTTGTCTTTTTAAACGTCTTAAAAAGACATTTGGGGGCGGATCCCATTCCTTTTTGTCTTTTTGACGGCTTCTAGGGGACATTTTGAGCTCTGGCCTGATCCCTTTTTGTCTTTTTGAAAGCCTGTAAAAGACCTTTGGACCACTTCCCCGGATCTGCCTCAAAAACATTCGAGCCAAGTACCGCAACTGGTTTAGGATCAAAAAAGTGGGATCCCCATTTTTAGAGATCCCACTTTTTTCCTGCAGGCCGATCCAGGTACTTATAAACCGAGCGAAATATATTTGACTTCCAAAAATTCTTCGATGCCGTAACGGCCGCCTTCCCTGCCGAGACCACTCTGCTTGAAACCGCCGAATGGGGCCTGCGGCGTGGACGGAAGCCCGTCGTTCAGCCCGACAATGCCATATTCCAGCCCCTCTGCAATTTGAATGCCTTCTGAAATATTTTCCGTGAACACATACGCAGCAAGACCGTAAATGGAATCATTGGCACGCCGAATTGCTTCATCAATATCCGTAAATTTCGTTACCGGTGCAAGCGGCCCGAATGTTTCTTCATTCATGCATATCATATCATCGGTAACATTGGAAATGACTGTCGGCTCAAAGAACAACCCATCTTTCGCGCTGCCGCCTGTTTCCACGGTAGCCCCTTTTTCCACTGCATCTTTGACGTGATGTTCTACTTTTTCAACCGCATTCCGGTCAATCAGCGGACCGATATCCGTTCCTTCTGCAAGGCCGTCCCCAACACGGAGTGCTTTCACTTTTTCTGTAAATTTCTTGGTAAAAGCTTCATACACTTCTTCCTGTACATAAATGCGGTTCGAGCACACACAAGTCTGACCGGCGTTGCGGAATTTTGCTGCAACCGTGCCCTCTACAGCTTTATCGAGGTCCGCATGTTTTGTGATGATCACCGGTGCATGCCCACCAAGTTCAAGCGACACTTTTTTCACTGTGTCAGCTGAGCCGCGCATCAGCTCTTTCCCGATTTCGGTCGATCCGGTAAAAGTAAGTTTGCGGACGCGTTCATCGGCAAGCCAAGTGTCCCCGATTTCCTTCGCACTCCCGGTTATTACATTGATGACGCCTTTCGGAATGCCGGCTTTTGCAGCAAGCTCAGCAAGCTTCAAAGCAGTAAGTGGTGTCTGTTTTGCCGGCTTGATGACAACGGTGCAGCCGGCAGCAAGCGCAGGCGCAACTTTGCGGGTAATCATGGCAGCCGGGAAATTCCACGGGGTAATGGCCGCGACAACGCCGACCGGCTGTTTATGGACAAACAGGCGTTTATTGGTGGTGGATGCCGGAATCGTTTCGCCATACACACGCTTTCCTTCTTCGGCAAACCACTCGATAAAGCCATTTGCGTAACGCATTTCACCGAGTGCTTCCTTTAGCGGCTTGCCCTGTTCAATGGTCATCGTCCTGGCAAGCTCATTTTCATTTTCGCGGATCAGTTCAAACCACGTGCGGAGGTAAGCACTTCGTTCATAGGCAGAAAGCGCCGCCCACGCCGGAAAAGCCGTATGCGCCGCATCCACAGCAAGCCTGGCTTCCTTTTCTCCGCCTTTTGGAATCGTCGCAATCACTTCGCCGGACGCAGGGTTGTCCACTTTAATTTTTGGCAGTCCTTCCCCTGTCCACTCACCATTCAAGTACATCAAGTAGTCTTCCATAGCTCCATCTCCCTTCGAGTAATAGTTTACGATTTTTCAGATGATTTTTCTCGTTTTATGATTGCAAAATTTGTTTCGCCGACATGAGTATTCTTGATTTTGTAATTAAAAAAGAATACCTCTGACTTACTCATTTTTACATAATTTTGATGTCAGGAAGCATGCTGAAATGTTTCATACGATAAGCTGACCCTGTCAGTTGACAAAAATTTAATGGAGCGACAATCAGGTCATAAAAAAACGTAACAGAAGCTCATACAAAGCCCTTGTTACGCACAATCCAAATGCCAATCAAACAAAAGTTAACTGCGGGAAAGAATCAGATCCGGAAGTCTTAACTACAACGTGAATCCACCTTCACCCATTATAAGAAAAATCCCCAATCACACCCTTTCCGCCACTTCCACCGCGTGACGGATCAGGCTGCGGACGACGTTGCCGAAATGGGCGAAACGCTGGTCTTGTGTCTGGCCGCGTTTGTAGCGGTAGTAGATTTGCTGGCAAATGCCGGCGAGCTTAAAGTAACCGAAAATCAAGTAATAATCGATGTTCGAGACGTCGCGCCCGCTTTTTTTCGCATAGGCTTCGACAAACTCGCGGCGTGTCATAAAGCCGTCCAGCGTCGTGACGGACGGTTCACCGAGCCCATTTTTGATCAAATCCGGGTCATCTTTTTCCGTCCAGTAGCTGAGCGCAGCGCCAAGATCTGCGAGCGGGTCGCCGATGGTCGCCATTTCCCAGTCAAACAGGCCAGTCATTTCCGAAAAATCTTCGTTAAACATGGCGTTATTCAGCTTATAATCATAATGAATCACGGCTGCACCTTGTTGCGGCGGAATATGATCACGCAAATAATGGATGAGCGGCTCTGCTTCCGGAATTTCATCCGTCTTCGCACGCAGGTAGCGCTCAATCCAGCCGTTCACCTGGCGTTCGAGAAAACCATCCGGCTTTGACATGGAAAGGAGCTCTGTCTTTTCATATGGGATCGCATGCAGTTCCACAAGCCGGTCAACCATGATACCGGAAATCCGCCGGCACGTCTCCTTTGTCGGCTCCACTCCCGGCGGAAAAGCGGTGTCAAGCACAATACCATGCTTTCTTTCCATGAGAAAAAACGGAGCGCCGATCACAGACGGGTCCTCCTCGAAAAGCAACACTTCCGGCGCCGGTGTGAAAAATGGCCGGAGCGCCTTCAGCACGCGAAATTCGCGCCCCATGTCATGCGCTTTCGGGGCAACCGGGCCAAGCGGCGGGCGCCTGAGCACTGCTTCCCACGAACCTGCTTTTAATTGATAGGTCAAATTCGAACGGCCTGCTGAAAATTGTGCGATTCCAAGCGGTACATTCGGCATTTGCGGAAACTTCTTCTGCAGGTATTCCTGCAGCCTGGTTAAGTCCAGTTCTTCCCCTTTGCGGACCGGAATTGTGTCTGAATGCATTTTTCCTCTCCCCCTTGTATCCCGTAATAGGCAGATCGTTTTTCACATCGCCGTCTGCAAATGCTTTTCCAGGATGCCCCTTATGTCATCTGGAATCGGGCGGGATTGCTGCTTATCAAAGTCAAAAAAAACGACAACCGCTTTCCCCCTTGCGATCAAGCGGCCGGTTTCTGCATCCAGAATTTCATGAGCCAGTTCACAGCTCGTATTGCCGAGCTTTGCCACACCGGTCCTGATCGTGAGTTCTTCATTATAAAACGCCTGGCTGACAAAATCGCATTTTACTGAAGCTAAAATAATATTGAAATCTTTTATTTCTACGCTTGCACCAATGCTTTCAAAAAATTTCAAACGGGCATCTTCCAAGTAGATGAAGTAACTGGTGTTGTTAATATGTCCGATAGCATCTGTTTCGCAAAAGCGTGTCCGTAATTTCAATTCATGCAAAAAAATCCCTCCCTTTTGCTTGAACACCATTACGGTAGCTGTAGATTTACAACCTTGCAAGGTCCTGACCATGATTGATCCGTTGCTACAATCCCTTTTTTTCCCAAGACCATTTCTTGTCACAGCTGCCGCAATGTGATGCGCTTTTTCATCCCGTGCAGTCTGCTCATCACAAGGCCGTCCCCAATTCCAGCTGCCGCATTGTAATGCACTTTTTCGATTTCGTGCAGTCCCGCAATACAATCTCATTACAGCAGTTGTACGGTTTTACAACCTTGCAAGGTCCTGGCCATGATTGATCCGCTGCTGTAACCCCTTCTTTTCACAAGGCCATTTTCTGTCAGCTGCGGTAACGTGATGCGCTTTTTCATCCCATGCAGCTCGCTCAATACAAACTCATTGCGAAAGCTGTAGGGTGTTGCACCTTCCAAGTCCTGGCCATGATTGATCCGCTGCTGCAATCCCTTCTTTTCACAAGGCCATTTTCTGTCAGCTGCGATAACGTGATGCGCTTTTTCATCCCATGCAGCTCGCTCAATACAAACTCATTGCGGAAGCTGTAGGTGATGCACATCCCAGGATCCTGGCTATGAATAATTCCGATACTAAACCTCTATTTCTCAAAGCCATTCTCAAATACAGCCGCCGTAACGTAATGTGCTTTTTCAATCCGTTCAGCCCGCTTGCTCGATCTCAAAACAACACCATTACGACAGCTGCATGGTTCTATGCTTTTTCAATCCCGTGCAGGACGATATCCATGAACAGTTCTGCCACTTCTGCCGCCGATTTCCGACCTTCCGGGTTAAACCACTGGTAGCTCCAGTTCACCATGCCGAGAATGGCAAAGGAAGTAAGATTCGCGTCCAGATGCTCCGCAAACTCGCCGATCTCAATGCCTTCCCGGATCAGCTTTTCAACCCCGAGGCGGAAAGCTTCGCGTTTTTGTAAAATCAGTTCGAGCTTTTCACCGCTTAAATTTTTGATCTCCCGGAAAAAGATCAGGGCTTTTGCTTTTTCCGTTTTGATGCTTTCAAGCAGCATCAGGACAAGCGCATGCAGTTTTGCCTTGCACGATGCGTTTTCCGAGAGAATGGCCTTCTGTTTTTCCAAAAGTTTCGTAATATAGTCCATATGAATGTCCATCAAAAGTTGTTCTTTGCTGGAAAAATAATAGTAAAACGTGCCTTTTGTCGCGCCGATGCTGTCGACGATGTCCTGAATGGATGTCTCCGTGAAGCCTTTTTGTTCAAACAAGCGTATGCTGTGTTCCGTAATCTTCGCTTTCATGCCGGTCCTCTCCATCTATTACTATATTAAGAAAATTATATCACATGCCCGGCTTCACGTTTCTGCTCTTACTCGCGCACTTTCTTTTCTTCTTCGCGCAGCTTGCGGCGCAAAATTTTCCCGACATTTGTTTTCGGTAACGCATCACGGAACTCTATGATCTTCGGGCGTTTATACGGGGCGAGATGGGCGCTGCAATATTCGCTCAGTGCTTCTTCCGTCATCTTCTGCCCTTCTTTTAACACGACAAATGCCTTAACGGTCTCCCCCCGGTATGGATCCGGCACACCGATCACCACTGCTTCCTGGACGGCGGGATGCGCATACAGCACCTCCTCGACATCGCGCGGGTACACGTTATAGCCGCTTGCAATGATCATATCTTTTTTGCGGTCAACAATATAAGCGTACCCTTCCTCATCCATTTTCGCGATATCGCCGGTGTACAGCCAGCCATCCCGAAGTGCTTCCGCCGTTTCTTCCGGCATGTTCCAATACCCTTTCATCACTTGCGGGCCTTTTACAATCAGTTCGCCCACTTCGCCCGGTTTCAGTTCCTCCGTGCCGGTTGCAACATCGACGATTTTATAATCTGTTGATGGTATCGCAATCCCAATGCTGCCCGGCTTGCGTTTTCCGAAAACCGGATTGCAGTGTGTAACCGGGGAAGCTTCCGAAAGGCCATACCCCTCGACAATGACGCCCCCCCGTTTTTTCTTCAAACTGGCGCAAAAGTCCGAGCGGCATCGGTGCACTCCCGCTGTTGCAGGTCTTAATGGAATCCAGCCCGTACTCCATCGCTTTCGGGTGGTTCGTGATGGCAACATACATCGTCGGGACACCCGGAAAATAGGTTGGCTGCGTTTCCTTGATGGTCTGGAGAACTTCTTCAAGATCAAAACGCGGCAGCATGATCGATTCCGAACCGGTGTAGATTACATAGTTCATGGCACATGTCATGCCAAACACGTGGAAAAGCGGAATAACGGTCAAAATCCGTTCTTCTCCCGGCCCCATGACCGGTTTGAAAAATGCATAGGTTTGCACCAGATTGGCAAGAAGGTTTCGGTGGGTCAGCCTCGCACCCTTTGACCGGCCAGTGGTGCCGCCCGTATACTGGAGTACGGCAATATCCTCCCGGGGGTCGAGCGCAGGAGGGTTGTAATCCGTGCCTGCCTGTAAAAAGGCATCAAAGGGTTCAGCATCATCCAAAGGGCCGGCTGCCGGCTTAAAACTGGCTGTGACAACATTTTTCAAGGATGTTTCCGGGCGGACGGCCTGCACTTTCGGGTACAAATCATCTAGGACAATGATGGTTTCTGCGCCCGAGTCATTTAATATATGCCTGATCTCCGGTTCAACGAGCATCGGATTGATCTGGACAATCACAGCACCTGCCATTAGCACACCGTAATAGGACACGACATACTGCGGGCAGTTCGGCAGCGTGATCGCCACTCTGCTGCCTTTTTGCACGCCTCTTTTCTGAAGGACGGAAGCAAAGGCAAGCGATGCTTTGTAAAGTTCCGCATAGGTCGTCTTTCTGCCGTAAAAAGAGAGGGCAGTGCGGTCCGGGTGCTTTTCGGCTGCAGTAACAAGTATTTGGTACAGCGGCGTATCCGGCACTTCAATTTCTTTCGGAATATCATCGGTATAGACAGCATGCCATACTTTGTTTTCCATTCCAAATCCCCCTTGTTTTTCATTGCCAAATGGACTGTTTCCCTAGGCTTAATAAGGCACCGATTACCGCCCGGCATGTCGGTTTTTAAAGCACATGCATGCCGCCATCGACGAGCAGCACATCCCCTGTCACATAGTCCGAAGCTTGGGATGCTAGAAAAACAGCTGCACCTTTTAAATCCTGATCATTTCCGAATCGGCCGAGCGGCGTTGCTTCCAATATCGGATTTTTGCCGCGTTCAATGATGACTTTGGCCATTTTTGTCGGGAAAAAGCCCGGCGCAATCGCATTCACATTGATGCCGTATCTGCCCCATTTGGCAGCGAGATCTTTTGTAAACGTGATGACCGCACCTTTACTTGTGTTGTAACCGATCGTGTCCATGATGCGCGGATCGACGCCGCCAAGCCCGGCAATGGAGGCAATATTGATAATCTTGCCGCGCCCCTGTTTGATCATGACTTTTCCGGCTGCCTGGCTCATATGGAAAGTGCCGGTCACATTCGTGCTGATCACTTTTTCCCACGCCTCAATCGGCATATCTTCGGCAGGCGCCCCCCAAGTCGCGCCGGAATTATTGACGAGGATGTCAATTTTGCCAAACTGCTTCACGGTTTCCGCGACTACTTCATCAACCTGGGCACGATTTGTAATGTCACACTCCATTACAAGCGTTTTCACTCCGAGAGATTCGATGCGTGCAGCCGCTTCTTCGCATGCCGCTTTTTTTCTGGAGCAAAGCACGACATCCGCCCCCACTTCCGCAAATGCCCGCGCGATTTGTTCACCGAGCCCCCTGCCGCCGCCTGTCACGATGGCGGTTTTTCCTTTTAAACTAAACAGTTCTAACACGTTCATCGGCTGATCCCCTTTCCTGGTATGGTTTTATCTCAAGCCTTGCAATCTGGTCGAGGTGGACTTCATCCGGGCCGTCTGCAAGCCGCAATGTGCGCGCGTTGGCCCACAGCCGGGCGAGCGGAAAATCGTCCGAAACGCCGGCGCCGCCGAACGCTTGGATGGTGCGGTCGATAACAGCAAGCGCCATCCGCGGTGCCACTGCTTTAATCATTGCAATTTCCTTTCTCGCCACTTTATTGCCGACCGTGTCCATCCTATACGCTGCTTTCAATGTGAGAAGTCGTGCCTGCTCGATTTCAATACGCGACTCGGCCACCCACTGGCGGATGACGCCCTGTTCCGCGAGCGGCTTACCAAACGGCGCACGGTTTTGTATGCGCTTGCATAAAAGTTCAAGTGCACGCTCCGCAGCTCCAATCAGCCGCATACAGTGATGGATTCTGCCCGGCCCAAGCCGCCCTTGCGCAATCGCAAACCCTTTTCCTTCCCCCCAAATGATATTTTCAGCCGGCACCCGCACGTTTTCGTATGTAATTTCCGCATGGCCGTGCGGTGCATCATCATAACCGAAAACCGGGAGCATCCGCTCAATCTTCACGCCTGGTGTATCGAGCGGTACGAGAATCATAGACTGCTGTTCGTGCCGCGGTGCATCCGGATTGGTTTTTCCCATGACAATCGCAATTTTGCACCTCGGGTCGCCGGCGCCTGATGACCACCATTTCCGCCCGTTCACAATATATTCATCACCGTCACGTACAATGCTGCATGAAATATTGGTCGCATCACTTGAAGCAGTATCCGGCTCTGTCATAGAAAAACACGAACGGATCTCGCCGTTTAAAAGCGGTTTTAGCCATTTTTCTTTCTGCTCATCACTTCCGTACCGGGCAAGCACTTCCATATTTCCGGTATCGGGTGCATTGCAGTTGAATACTTCGGGGGCGATGATGGATCTTCCCATGATTTCACAAAGCGGGGCATACTCGAGGTTCGAAAGCCCGGCCCCGTATTCATTGTCCGGCAAAAACAAATTCCAAAGCCCTTCCTGCTTTGCTTTTGCCTTCAATTCTTCCATAATCGGCGGAACAGCAGCCCACCGTGTTTCCTGTGCATTCAGTTGTTCCTCAAAGATCTTTTCACCCGGATAGACGTTTTCTTCCATAAAACGCTCAAGCTTTGAAATCAGTGCCTTCACTTTTGGTGAGTAATCAAAATCCATATGATTCATCCCCTCCCCGTTGACTAACCGGTTAGTATGTTAATTTCATTATAAACAATCATTCGAAAATTTCAATAAAAAAATAAGCCGAATTTCCTCGATTTGTGTTGAATCTTCCCGGTAAAAAATAAAAAAAGCGGGAAACAAATCTCCCGCTTTTTGAAACAGATTTTTCAGGCCTTGCCAATCAGAGTATTTTCCTCCCCAATTGTCCGAGCGCATAGTGGATGCTGTGCTGCAACGTCTGGAAGCAGTCAAACTGGCTGAAATCAAGCCCGGAAGAAGAAATGGTCATGCTCATGGACGGCGATATACCGACAAGGATCGTTTGCGTGCCGATTAAGGAAGATGCTTTTCCGATATTTTCAATAAACTGGATGCTGTGCGGATCGTCTTCCACATCGAGTGCCGTTAAATCAAGCACCAAATACTTTGCTTTGTACTGCGGCAAATTTTTCAATGTTTTTTCTACCAGCTCTTCGGCACGTTCATCGTCATATTTCCCGATTAAAGGCACGACGACAATGCCGTCTAAAATCGGAATAATCGGTGAGGACAGCTGCTTGATGAGTTCTTTCAGCTCCCGCGTCTTATCTTCGACGAGCGCCTCCAGCTGAATAATCTGCTCAGCTTCTTTTTTCCGCGCCAGCTGGTGAATATTATGTGACACCGTGATATCCGACGGGAAATACTCAATGATCGTGGAGTCGTGGCCTTCGATCTGATACCGGACGACTTTATACCATATATTTGTATGGAACAGTCCGGTAAAAATACCAGCGTAGTGGGCAGGCAGAAAATTGCTGCCCGTTTTCTTTCCCTGGGCCACATTGATTTTATGCTCCCAGCTGTCTTTCAGCTCAATCGTCAATGTCTTCTGATCAAAGTTCATGTCTTTCATCACGGCTCTTCCCCAGCCCGCTGATGCGTAAGTAGTGGTAATGAGTTCAGACGCCTTTTTCACATCGAAATCTTTGATTCTATTAAAATAGTTGGCAACGAGCAATCCTTGACGGAAACCCGCTGTTTCAAAGACAACATTGGATGCTTCTTCCCCGGATATTTCTTCAATTGTAGTAAACAGATCGCGCATCGCGGTTGGAATCCAGAAAAGGACTGCATCCTCCCCTTCGAAAATGAATCTTCCTTTTTCCAATTCCCATTCAAATTGAAGACCGCCCACATGTATATTCGGATGTTCGCTATCAGAATATCCCCTCTATTATGTACAATAAATTGTATTCTTATTATACCGGTTCAGTTTTCTTGCGTCTATTGATACGAGTTTTGTAATGTGACAAAATTCGCGTGCTTGCAGGAAAATGTGCTCACACACCAGGGCCTTACTTTCAAAGAAATTTGCTTATACGAAAAAAAGGCGGGATCACCCCGCCGTCCATCTTAATTAATCATCTAAATTGACATTATGGTAAATTTGCTGGACATCTTCCAGGTCTTCCAGCACATCAATCAGTTTTTCGAATTTCTCCCGGTCCTCATCCGGTAATGTGACTTCGTTTTGCGGCAACATTGTCAGTTCGGCAACGGTAAATTCCGTAATGCCGGCATTTTCAAAAGCTTCCTGAACCGCATGAAACTGGTCCGGTTCCGCGTAAACAATAACGGCACCGTCTTCTTCAAAGACATCGCGGACATCAATATCAGCTTCAAGCAAAAGTTCCAGCACTTCATCCGCTGTTTTCCCTTCAATGCCAAAGACTGCCGTTTTATCAAACATATACGCGACTGAACCGCTCACCCCCATATTGCCGCCGTTTTTCCCGAAAGCGGCGCGCACTTCGGAGGCGGTCCGGTTGACATTGTTCGTTAACGTATCGACAATGATCATCGAGCCGCCCGGGCCGAAGCCTTCATAACGCAGCTCGTCATAGTTTTCATCAGCGCCGCCTTTTGCTTTTTCAATCGCGCGGTCAATGATCGCTTTCGGCACGCTGTATGTTTTGGCACGCTCGAGCACCATTTTTAATGCGCTGTTTGCCACCGGATCCGGCACACCCTGTTTCGCAGCAACATAGATTTCGCGGCCGAATTTCGCATAAATGCGGCTCGTATTGGCATCCCTTGCTGCTTTTTTATCTTTTATATTATTCCATTTGCGTCCCACGGGGATCACTCACTTTCAACAAAAATTCGAATGCTTCCGTACTTGCCCATTGTTGAATTATACACCAAAAGCTTTCCGGTGGGGGAAAATAATTGAAAAAACATCCCGGTTGGATAGCCGGGATTCATGATGTGCCAATTTTTTCTTCCTTTTCGCCGGTGTCCCGGATGATCTTTCCGCAGTTTTGCCATTTTTCATTGGTTTTTGGAAAATGGCTGGTTTTTCAGATCCGCTTTCCATTGATTTTTGGTTCCGCTTTATTTCCTCAAGCCATTTCTATTTCGCCGGTTTCTTGAAAACCGCAGATTTTTTTAAAATTCCACCATTCTTAAAGGTCCAGAAACACAGGGCTCCACACGCATGCGGCATGCTGGTTTTTGTTTCTCACTTTCGTTTCGTTCGTATCCCGGACCCTGTTGCCACAACCAGGCCGCCGAGCACATCTGCAATCAAATCGGTCATCGTATCCTTGTTTCCGCCGCCCTGCAAAGTAGTGCCAAAAAATTGGTCACCCGAAAACTCATAGATCTCCCACATTACACCGCCAAGCGCGGCAAACCCAAGCACAAATAAAAATACAAACCATGCGGAGATCGCCTTGCCCGCATCCCGGTGCACAAGCCGTTCATAAAGTGCGATCGCGGCAAATCCAAGAAGAAGGCCACTCACGAAATGCAGGAAGGTGTCCCACCAGCCTAAGCCGTACCAGCCACGGATCGATCCGAAATATTGGGAGCCGGTTAAAAAAAGAAAATAAGAAATGACAAGGGGCAGGTGGAACCGAAGGCGCGGAACCCACGAAAGGATAAGCGGAATTGCGCCCGAGATCACCCCGCCCGCAGCGACCGCAGCCTTCCAGGACGCGCCGGCCGTATATTGCATGGCGCATAAAACGGCCATCCACAGTACATAAACCAAGCTGATTCCAAACACAATTTTCCGGTCCATATTTCCACTTTCTTTCTTATACATTTTGTTTCCTGAATCCAGTATATATCGCAATCAGCACCCCGCCAAAAAATCCGGCCAGCAAGTCCACCATCGTATCGGTATTGCCGCCACGCTGCATCGTATGGGAGGCAATTACATCCCCCAAAAATTCATACATCTCCCAAAGAACGCTCCCTGTTATCGCAAGCCCGAGGGCAAACAATGCGGGAATCAAGCGCGACATGCCCCGCCTTGCCGTCTCCGGAACCAGTATTTTATACAGCGTAACGCCGATACAAGCTGTAAAAATGCCCTTATAAAAGTGAACGGACGTGTCCCACCACGAAAAACGCCCGTAAAATCCGGCGATCGAACCGAGGCAGATGGAACAAATCACGAAAATATACCAGCCAATAATCGAGGGCGTATTGATCCGGTTATGTTTTAAAAATAATAAGCCGAGCGGCAGCGCACTTAACACAATCCCGCCGGCCGCAATTCCCCACCGCAATGTATCATGCTTTATAATAAAATAGACCATAAGCCCGGCCAAAAGCAACATCATGCCGGTACTGAGCAGTATAATGATGATGCGTTTCACCTTTCCACCCCGTTCTGTTCTTTTCCAAAAATAGGATACCCTTTCTTTTTCCATTTCATCCTATATAAAATGAACATAGGGTTTGCTGAACGAATCCGATTCTGCGTTTGTACCCAATTTTTCAGCAAGCTCTGCTCTCGAAGAATCCATCTGCGAAAATGCGATTCTGGTGCAAGTTTTTCCCTGAATTTTTTATAAAATCCTTGCATTTAAATTTTTTCCTAAGCTGTCAGCATTCTTGTCCAAATCTATGAATCTTGCTTATTCGGCAATCTCTACATAAGTTTTTCGCGCCAAAATTAACTATGATCAGGTTAGATATGGCTTTTGGCAACGCATAAGGAGTAGTAATGTTAAGTTCAACTTATATAGCTGGCAAACAGGCTGATCTAAAAACATCCGCATAACGGCGTTTTCTTTTCCAAAAAGTATTTAAAACATTTCAATTTTAATGATAAAATAAGCTAGGGAGGTGTTTTATGAAAAAAGTTTTGTTTGCATGCTTGGCCCTGCTGTTGCTCTGTGTTCTCACCGGATGGAATCTGCTTGGGAAAAGCGGGAAGCCTGCCAATGCCAACACATTTAAACCGGCAAAACTAACGGCAAATGAAGAAGCCATTTTACACGCTTCAACGGACAACTCTTTTCTTTATCAATACCGTGTCGACCCTAACAAGTATAAATCCGTTAGAATCTGGCTGGAAGAATACAAATACGGAAAATTGGTGAATGACCATCTTTTTGAACTAGAAGGGGAAGCGGGGAAGAAAGGGACAATTATGTTCACAGCCTCTCCGGTAAGCGAAAACAGCAAACGTTATAAGGTCATCGAAGGCATCTATACGGGTAAAGGCAATACCACTTTCAGCACATTTAAAACTTTCCCGGCAGCAGGGGATAAAGACATCAACGCGTTTTCCTTGAGCGGCGTTGACAGCGCGGAATCGGCAAGCGGCAAAAAGATTTTAGGAGCCATTGGTTTTTCAAAAGATGATTCTGCCCCGGCCCCTCCGCTTCATGACTTTGAAGACCTGAAAAAACACAAAAAGGAAATACAATCTTACGCAACCCTTTTAGTGGTGCGGTGCGAATTTAAAAATAACAAGCGCAGCGCATGAACAGACGGCGGGTCATGATATCCGCCGTTTCCCTGTAATTACCGCCATGTGCGGACAGAAAGGAGCGGATGCGCATTTTGCTGCTTTTCAGTGCACACAAAAAAGACGCTGAGACACATCTCAACGCCCTTATTAGCTTTTAGCGTGCCTGTGGTTCTTTTTCGCGGCCGTTTTTATCTACAAAATCTTCGTGGTGCGTAGAATACATGGCCATCGGTTCTGCATCCGGGCACATATAGCGGACGGCGCTGTTTAAAGCAACCGGGCCTTCCGCAAACCCCCCGGCAATCAATTTTAATTTGTGCGGGTAAATTGCCGCATCCCCTGCCGCGAAGATCCCGGGTATATTCGTTTCCATCGCGCCATTGACCTCGATCCGCTCGTCTTTCATTTTAAGACCCCAGTTTAAAATGCCACCATAATCGCCCTGAATGCCGTGGTTCACGACAACTTCATCGGCTTCAAGCCATATTTCTTCGCCCGTCCCGGCGTGTTTCACCGCAACGCGTTCGATCCTGTTGCCAGTCCCGTGCAGGGCTGAAATGCAGTAAGGGATAAAAAGGCGTGCATTTTTCACCATTTCGGACACATCGTATTCATGCCCGCTGAATGCTTCCCGCCTGTGGACGATCGTAATGCTTTCGGCAATCCCGGCCAGTTCGTTTGCCCAGTCAACTGCCGCATTTCCGCCGCCGGAAATCAGCACCCGCTTGTTGCGGAAGCGATTTAAGTCGTCGACGGCATAATGGAGATTGCCGGATTCATAGCGTTCTACCCCCGGAATATGTAGCTTAATCGGTTTAAAAATGCCCGCCCCGACGGTGAGGATAACCGTTTTTGTCAGGTGAAGGCCGCCGTTTTCCGTGCTTAACATAAAGATACCGTCCGGGCGCCGCTTTAAACCGGATACATGCTGATGAAAAAGGATCGTTGGCGAAAAAGTTTCCGCCTGCCGGATCAGTTCCTTCACAAGATCCCCGCCTGTTATTTTCCGGATCCCGCCAATATCCCGCAATGTTTTTTCCGGATAAAACATCGAGATTTTTCCGCCCAGCTGGCCGCTAGATTCCAGCACTTTCGTCTTTAATTTCCGCATGCCGCTGTAAAACGCCGTAAACAAGCCAATCGGCCCGCCGCCAATAATGGTTACATCGTAGATTTCATGGTCCAATGCCAAGATCCTCCAATCCCGCTCATAAAAAAAGTGGCTACGCCATTTGTGCGCGTACTTCTTTATACGGTTTAATCAAATCATAGGAAAGGCAAACCGGTTTTTTGCACCTCGGATCAAGCGCAATTTGGGCATCCAATCCGAAACATTCCCGCATCATTTCCGCTGTCACCACAGCTTCGGGGCTGCCCTCGTAAAGGATTTCGCCATCTTTCATGGCAACGATATGGTCCGCAAAACGGGCGGCCTGGTTTAAATCGTGCAGCACCATCACGATCGTGCGGTGCTCCATTCTGTTCAGCTCCTGCAAGAGTTCCAGCACTTCCAGCTGATGGGACAGGTCCAGATAGGTTGTCGGCTCATCCAGTAAAATCATTTCGGTATCCTGCGCAAGTGCGAGCGCAATCCAGACCCGCTGCCGTTGCCCGCCCGAAAGCGCATCCACAGGACGGTCTTTCAATTCTTCCGTCCCGGTCATTTCAAGGGCCCGGTGAATGGCTTTCCAATCTTCACGATTCAGCTTTCCAAACCTTTTTTGGTGCGGGTACCTGCCATAAGATACAAGTTCCGAAACCGTCAGTCCTTCCGGCACACTCGGAGACTGGGGCAAAATCGCAAGCTTTTGCGCAATTTTCTTTGTTGATTGTCTTGCCAGTTCTTTTCCATCCAAATAAACGGACCCGTTTTTCGGAAAGAGAATGCGCGCCAATGCCTTCAGCAAAGTGGATTTGCCGCATCCGTTCGGGCCGATGATCGCCGTCATTTTTCCGGCTGGTATATTTAAATTTAAGTTTTTAATAATTTCATGATCTCCATAGGCAACTTTTAAATTTTCTGCACAAAGCTTTGGCATCTCAGTTCCTCCTATGAATCTGGCATTAAATGAAAATGATTCTTAATATCAATTTCATTCTATAAGGTTTCCAAATAGGTGTCAAATCGATTTTTCACCGGCAATCTCCAGGTTTTTCCGCAATTTAAGCATTTCCTGCTGCCCTTCCTGTACTTTTGAAATTTTGCAAATTTTTTTCGGAGGAAAGGCTCTCCTTTTTTGGGCCTTTCCAGTTGGAATAAGGGTGTTCTTCCCCCGTATCCGCATGATGCCGGGTTTGGAAACATCAATATGTTCTTCCCGCAGCCAAAGCCGTCCATGCAACATGGACGGCAGGCCGCGAAAAGGATTATTTGATCGTTTTTAATACATCCCGGATCATCTCTTTGTTTGCAATCGCGCCAGAGTAAAGCCAGCCGGTATCAGCAGAAAATTCAGCTACATGGTGTTTCTTGACGGCAGGAATGCTTTTCCATAATGCATTGTCCAGCTCTGTTGCGTGGGTTTTATCGCTGTTAATCAAAAAAATATAGTCTGCATCCAGCTCGGTTAATTTTTCAAGCGAAATAGCATTCCAGTTGCTGGTTGCTTTTGCAGAAATTTCATTTACAACAGCCGGCACCTTCAAACCTAAATCATTGTACAGGACGTCCCCACTTGATACATTTTTCGATACGATAAAAAATTTATTGTTCACAAGCCAGATTGCAGCAGCAGAAGGCGCTTTTCCGTTTTTCGCCAGTTGTGCTTTTGCTTTCTTGGCTGTTTTTTCATAATCTGCGAGCACTTGTTTTGCCTTTGCTTCCTTGTTCAACACTTTCCCAACAGTAAGCAGTTCTTTTCTCCAGTCACTGTTTTGCTTTTTGCTTACGACAAAGGTCGGAGCGATTTTGCTGTATTGTTCATACTTCCCGCCTTCCACCATACTGGCATCGTCAATCAGGATTAAATCCGGCTTGAATTTTTGCACTTGTTCATAAGGCAGGTCGTAAGAAATAGCCGGTACCCCTTTCAGTAAATCGTCCTGCAAATATTCCTGAATGCCGTTGCTGACACTCCATTGTGCGACAGGCTTCACCCCGAGTGCAACAAGATGGTCTTCCAAATAAGTCGCAATGACGCGTTTCGGATGAGCCGGCACTTTTACTTTATGCCCCATCACGTCTGTTACCGTCCGGGTTTTTGAACCGCCGGCAGGCTTGTTTCCGTTTCCATTTCCGGACTGGCTGTTCCCGCAGGCAGCAAGGGCAACGGACAGAAAGACAATCCCGCATATTTGGAAAATCTTTTTTAATTTTAGATTGTAAGACATTTTCATCCCCCTGGCATTATGTTAAAATATTGTAGACAGATAAATGATAATGATTATCAACATCAATTAAAGCGAAAATTTTTCATTCTGTCAATCTTTTTTCTTTTTGAATCATAAATTTTTAACCGTATCGAAATAGAAGGAAGGAAGTCAGGGATGGCAAAAGCGCACACAAGTAAAGCGGCACACCGCGTGCAGGATCAACCGTATAAAAAACGACTGGCTTATTTTATCCTCGGCTTCGGGTGGATTTTTATCATACTTGCCGTCGCGGGTTCCATTCAATTGGGTGCATCGAATGTCGGCTATACAACTGTATGGAAAAGTTTGTTTTTTTATGATGCAAACAACCCGGCCCATGTCGTCATCCATGAATTGCGGCTGCCGCGTGCCATTGCCGCTTTATGCGTCGGTGCCGGGCTGGCCGTTTCCGGTTCGGTCATGCAGGGAATGACGCGAAATCCGCTCGCATCCCCGTCTATTTTGGGGGTAACCTCGGGATCCCTTTTTCTTATGGCGATTGCCTATGCTTTTTTTCCGGGCATTTCTTACAAGAGCCTGATTTTCGTATCTTTTGCAGGAGCCGGTTTGGGGGCGGCCCTCGTTTTTTCAATCACAGCTTTATCCAGGGGCGGGAACACCACTGTGAAGCTGGCGCTTGCCGGATCGGCCGTTACTTCTCTGCTTAGCGCCTTATCTACGGCGATCGGGCTTCGTTTCAACATATCAAAAGATTTGAGCTACTGGTATGCAGGCGGCGTGAGCGGTGTGCAATCCAGCCAACTCAAGTATGTAATTCCGGCCATCATTGCCGGTGTGATCATCGCCATTGCCATTTCGCGCGCCGTCACTATTTTAAGCCTCGGGGAGGAAATCGCAAAAGGACTCGGCCAAAACACGGTATTTGTTTACATAGCAGGCATTGTGGCCGTTCTTTTGCTGACAGGGGCGGCTGTATCCATTGCCGGAATGATCGGGTTTGTCGGATTGGTCATCCCGCACATTACCCGTTTCCTTGTCGGGTCGGATTATAGTTTGATCATCCCTTGTTCAGCGATTCTCGGAGCCCTTTTGTTGGTCATTGCCGATGATGCCGCAAAAATGATCAATGCCCCTTTTGAAACACCGGTAGGCGCAGTGACCGCAATCATCGGCGTCCCTTTCTTTCTCTATTTGGCACGAAAAGAAGGGGGCGGATTGTAGTGGGAAACCGGCTTTCAACCGACAAACGGAAATTCAGCATGCTTTGTGCTATCCTACTTGTTTTGCTGGCCGTCCTCTTTTTTGCCAGCATCCGGACGGGCACGATGAACATTCCGTTTCCGCAAATATGGTCTGCCTTTTTCGGCAGTGATGTTGGCAACCAGCGGATGACCCTGTTTGAATTCCGTCTGCCCCGGATCGTGCTCGCGGTGCTGATTGGCGCCGGAATTGCCGTTTCAGGCGGCATTCTCCAGAGCATTTCCAGAAACCCGCTTGCAGATCCCGGCATTATCGGCGTGAATGCAGGGGCAAGCTTTTCCGTTGTATTATATACATTCTTTTTTAAAGGCACGGCCTTTCTTGCCGGGGTAGTTTCTATTTTTGTCATGCCGTTTTTCGCATTAACCGGCGCCTTTCTTTCGGCGATCCTCATCTATTTGCTTGCCAAAAAAGGCGGAAGCGTGGCGCCCGGTCGTCTCGTTCTGACAGGGATTGGATTAAATGCGGCTTTTAATGCGGCAACAACAGTCCTGCAAATGAAAATGGATCCCCAAGATTTTACAAAAACGCTGACCTGGATATCCGGAAGCATTTGGGCAACAAACTGGGATTATGTCCTTGTCACTTTGGCCTGGCTGGTTGTTCTGCTCCCATTTGCTATATACAAAGCCCGTTACTTGAATATTATGCGTCTGGATGAGCCGGTCATCACAGGACTCGGGGTGCCGCTTGAAAAAGAAAGGCTGAAACTTCTCGGGACCGCGGTCGGGCTGGCCGGATGCTGTGTAGCGGTCGGGGGCGGGATTACGTTTCTCGGCCTGATTGCGCCCCACATTGCCCGCGGGATTATGGGGACAAAACATGAATTTTCCCTGCCCTTAACGGCGCTGATTGGGGCAAACATTTTGCTTTTGGCTGATACAGTCGGGAGAGTCGTGATACCTTCCATGGAACTGCCGGTCGGGATTGTCATTTCAATCCTCGGCGCACCATACTTTATTTATCTGCTGATACGGACAGCATAATGCATAATAGTAAAGCACACGGAAGTCCCTTATTCATTCCGTTGGAAAAATTTTGCACATGCCCAGAGCGGAAAGATATTTACAATTTTTAAATTTTTCGCTACGATAACAACAGTGATAAAAAAGGAAGGCTGATTTTATGATATTCGGGCTCGATCCATCCATGTTGGCACTGTTAGTTGGTTTTGGGTTTTGTGCAGCTTTTATTGATTCTGTTGTCGGCGGGGGCGGCCTGATTGCCCTGCCTGCCCTGCTGTTTACTGGGCTTTCGCCGTCTGCAGCGGTTGCTACCAACAAACTCGCGGGGACAATGGGGTCATTTACAAGCACATTTGTATTTTATCGTTCCGGGAAACTTGATTTATCTTCCATTTATAAAATGTTTCCGCTCACCTTTTTCGGTTCGATGCTCGGCGCTTACACCGTCCATCTCATGGATCCGGATGTGTTAAAACCATTGATGCTGATCATGCTTGCCGCAGTCGGCATCTATACGGTGACGAAGAAAGACTGGGGAAAAATCATGGCGTATAAAAAGTTATCCGTCCGCCGGCTGATTTTGTTTACGGCACTCATTTTTCTGATCGGTTTTTACGACGGATTTCTCGGCCCGGGCACCGGTTCCTTTTTAATGTTTGCCTACCTCATGATCGGGTTTGACTTTTTAAAAGCAGCCGGAAACGCGAAGTTTTTAAATTTTGGCAGCAATATCTCGGCCCTCCTTATGTTTATTTTTTTAGGGCAGGTTCATTATGCCTACGGGATTCCGATGGGCCTTGGGCAAATCGCCGGCTCCATCATCGGCTCGCGGTTCGCGATCAAAAAGGGGAGCGGCTATGTGCGCGCGCTGTTTATCGCCGTCACATTTTTGCTGCTTGCCAAAAATACATATGATTATGTACACGCGTTTCTTTTCGGCTGACAAAAAGGTTAGATGAAGGATCACGTTTTTGCCATGCAACCCGGGGGATGCTTTTTGTGCAGCTCGCCGGGATTTTTTATGGAGGTGTTTGAAATGAACAAGTCCTGGCTCATTGTTCTTGTTGGTGCTTTTTTCGAAGTCTTTTGGGTCATCGGGCTAAAGCATGCGGATAATTTGTTAGAATGGGCGGGCACGCTGGTTGCCATTACTGCAAGCTTTTACGCACTCATTGCGGCAAGCAAGGATTTGCCGGTCGGAACGGTGTATGCCGTTTTTGTCGGGCTCGGCACAGCCGGAACGGTTTTTTCCGGAATCGTATTTTTCGGCGAGCCGTTCAGTTTCATAAAAATTGTTTTGATTTTCATTCTGCTGGCGGGCATTATCGGCTTAAGGATTGCGGAAAATGAAAAAAGCAGCGGGGAGGCGGATTCTTGATGGCTTGGGCTTCTCTACTCATTGCAGGGTTATGTGAAATGCTCGGCGTGGCCGCCATGAATATGGTAAACCGCCGCCGCAATCTGCAGTCTGTGCTGCTCATGGTGCTTGCTTTCGGCGGAAGTTTTTTGTTTATGTCGTTTGCGATGCGGACATTGCCGATGGGCACGGCCTACGCCGTCTGGACAGGAATCGGTGCAGCAGGGGGCGCAATTGTCGGCATGTTATTTTTTGGAGAATCAAGAGACTGGCGGAGAATTGTTTTTATCACGATGATTTTAGGCGCAGCGGTCGGGCTGAAGCTGGTATCATGACCGCCACGCGGTGTTATGCATGTTTTCCTTTTAACGCCAAAATGAAAATGGTGCTGATAATCATCAGCGCACCGGCCCAGTCAAAAAAACCGAGCGGAACATGGAGCCACACCACAGTTAAAAATGCGGCGGAAAGCGGCTCTGCTGTGGCAAGTACGGTTGTTTCTGATGCACTTAAATATTTCAGCCCTTCCAAATAGCAAAGAAAGGCAACCAGCGTTCCAAATAAAATGACAAAAGCAATCCCCGGCACCGCGGCCGGAGAAAAGTTCCCAGCTGCATGCCACGGCGGATGAATGAAACTTAAGACCGCGCCCCCAATTAGCATCCCCCAGCCGACGGTTACGTCCGCACCCCATTGGTGAAGGAGCTTTATCGGCTGGAGTGTGTAAAAAGCAGCGGTAAAAGCCGTTAAAATACCCCAGAAAAGCGCTTTTCCCGAAATGGATAGCGTCGTAAAACTGCCGTGTGTGACAAGCAAAAATGTTCCGGCAACTGCAAGAAAGACGGCAAATAACGTACGCCGGCCAGGCATTCTCCTGAATCGGGCGGCCAGAAAACACGGCACAATGACACACTCGAGGCTTTGCAAAATGGTTGCTGTTGCTGCATTGCCGTACCGGATAGCGGCAAAATAGGTGTACTGGACGCCGAGCATGCCGAAAACCGCAAAAAAAATCAGATCTCTCCGTGAAGCCGGGTCTTTCCATACCCCTGTGACACGATTTCTTTCTCTTCCGTAACAAAATCCGAGCAAAAGCAGGCCGGATACAAGCAGCCGCATGACCGTGAGCCATTGCATATCCATTTGCAAATGCTGGAACAAATATTGCGCAATCGTACCGGATACACCCCATAGTACCGCGCCTGATAAAACAAGCGCGATTCCTTTCGCTCGTAGTGTATGCGCTTCTGTTGCAAGCTGCTGGACAACTTTTTCCAATCTATTCCCCATCTTTCTATTCTGTTTGGCTGTCTTGTGGAAATGGCGGTCCGCATCCGTGCCGGTTGCCCGGAAGATGCTTTCCATGCTGCTTGATTGTTTTTACCCGGCGCATCTTTCAAGGACCGATGCCGCGCTAGGCTTTACTGCTGTTTTACTTTCTCCCTGAATTTTTCCGGCATCATCACCATGATAACTTCCCCTGTTACGACCACTTTATCTTCCGCAAATACTTCTGTGTTGATCCGGTACTTTTTGGGATGGATCTCGGTAACGGTTCCTATTGCCTTAAGCGGCACACCAAGCGGGGTAGGGTGTTTATATTCCACTTTTAATGTGCCGGTTACAAACCGCGGCGGCTCTGTCCCGTCGCCAAGTTCGTTGCCGTTTTTCCGGAGCACATACAGCGATGCGGAACCGGCGCTATGGCAGTCAATCAGCGATGCTACGATCCCTCCGTAGGCAAACCCCGGGATCCCCCCCATATATTCAGGAAGCGGCGTATAAATCGTGATGGTTTTGTCCCCCAGCCAGCCCGTGCGAAAATGATGGCCTTTTTCATTCAGCCGCCCGCAGCCGTAACAAGTTGCAAATGAATCGGGATAGTAATCCTGAACTGCCTTTGTAACACTTTCCTCCATTTCCTCACCCCTTTTTTATTCTATTTAAAATTATAATACATTTTGCACGAAATTTTAACAGCTGTATTTTTAGAAAGTTTGGCCATATAAAAAGCACCGGCAAACAGATGTCCGGTGAAAATCTTTTTTTACTTATAAATTTTCCAGTTGCTGTTTTATTTTTTCCACTTCTCTCTGGCTCAGGCCAGTTTTTTCCACAATTAATTGAAGCTCCATACCCTCTTGCAACATTTTGATGGCAATTGGAATCGTTTGTAACATTTCTTTTCTCTCTTCTTCTCTTCCCTTCTCTACTCCTATTTCAATTCCTTCCTCTTTCCCCTTCTTATACCCGCGGTCAAAATAGGAATTCGGCAGCTTCAATACTTGCTCTGCCTCGTCATAACTCGGGTTCAAGGCTTTTCCCCTTCTATCTGCCTTTTGATCTTCATGATCTCGTCTTCACTCAAGCCGGATCCCTGGGCAATGACCTTCACATCCACTTGATTTTTTAGAAAATTGATAATCAATCGTTCTCTTTCTTTTTCTCTGCCTTCCTCTTTCCCCTTCTTATACCCGCGGTCAAAGTAAGAATTTGGCAAGTCCAGGACAACTTCTTTTCCATCCACACCAGGCAGCCTGACTTCCATCTTATGAATGCTCCAATTGTTGTTTTATTTTTTCCACTTCTCTCTGGCTCAGGCCAGTTTTTTCCACAATTAATTGAAGCTCCATACCCTCCTGCAACATTTTGATGGCAATTGGAATCGTTTGTAGCAATTCTTTTCTTTCTTCTTCCCTTCCTTCTTCTCTGCCTTCCTCTTTCCCCTTCTTATACCCGCGGTCAAAATAGGAATTCGGCAGCTTCAATACTTGCTCTGCTTCGTCTGGATCCAGCATTTTAATGTTTTCCATTACTTCCGCCTCCTCTTTTTCGTTCAATTTTAAATAATAATCAAAGAAACCGTGTAACAGCCTCATTTTTGCAGGGTCAAGTTCCATCCGGGCCAGCATCCGCAGAAACTCCAGTTTGACCTGCACCCGTTCTTTTTCTGTATACCCCATTTTGCTTAATAATGCCGCGGCAACAGGATTGTTGCTCCGGATATAATTTCTCCAATTTTGTTTCATCAGATGAATGGATAAATAGTGAAAACGAAGAATTTCAATGTTGTGGAACGCAAAGGTGTACGTATCAGGGGTTTCTGTTTTCTCCTCGTAACTAAAAACGGCAATCGGCAATACCGGTTTCCGGTGCCGGAGACTGATCATCATGTAGTAACGAAACATGCGTTCAGGAAAAGGTTTCTCGTAATACGACTGCGGCTCTACATGGATGAGAATCACGGTATCTTTGCCTTTTACCTTCGTTTCGGCAAGGATGTCAACCCGTTTTTGCTCACCGCCCGGAAAGTCCGTAAACTGTTCCTGCGACAAAAACCGCACCCGGCGGTAGTCGAGATCCGCTGAAAGATCCGGGAAAAACGCCTCCATAAACTCCTGAAAAAAGTTTTGGATCAGCTCCTTAAACAAACGATCATGCACGTGATAACCGGCATGTTTTTCCATTACCAATTCCAATGGCAGCACTCCTTTTCTTATTTTTCAGTTTTATTTTATAGGACAAAAGTCCGTTTTTCAAGTACTTTTCACTATAGAAATCT